>NZ_JAWPOX010000179.1:0-994 GCF_033344475.1 Vibrio sp. 1288 | reverse complement strand
GTGCATATTAGTACGACTTTTTGTCGTGTTGTAGGTCGATTCCTGTAAATTACTTGCCTATTTCTACAAAATTGTTGTTATAGCGCTGGAATCGGAAACAGAAGAGAAAGTATAGTGAGCAAAATGACAACAGAGCGTAGACCGATTGACGGTTTATGGAGCATTACATGAACACATTAGCCGAAACCATGCAGCAGTATGTTGAAAAGCATGATCTGCACAATTTAGAAGGCATCAAGCAAACTGCTATCGAAGGCGTTTGGTTTTATCGCAGTAGCAAAGGCAATAACCGTCAACCATTTGTGTATCAATCAGGGATCATTGTGCTTGGCCAAGGGCATAAAAACATCCATATAGGGCAAACGCCAGTTCAGTATGGTCCGGATGACTATTTGGTGGTGGGTGTACCTATGCCTCTAGAGTGTGAAGCATTTGCCACCAACAATGAGCCTTTACTCGGTATTTCTATCGACATCTCGCCAACGCTGCTGCACAAACTTGTGAAAAAGCTCGAAGCACAGAAATTCAGTAATATCTGCGAAGATTCTAAACGTTGTGGCCTCAAATCGGTTCGAATGAACGACGCCATGCTCGATGCTTGCAAGCGATTAATGAAGGCGCTTTGCAACGATTTGGATGTGGCGATATTGGGCGAGTCCTTACTAGAAGAAATTGTCTATCGAACGCTTGTAAGCAAAGAAGGGCACGTGTTGTTTGAATTGGCTCACCAAGAAGGTTCCTACGCGAGAGTTGCAAAAGCACTCAATCGAGTTCATGCCGAATACCAAGAGCAATTGAATGTCCAAACATTGGCGGAAGAGGCCAACATGAGTATCTCGGCATCTCATCAGGCGTTTCGGAGCGTGACTTTAGAATCACCTTTGCAATACATCAAAAAAGTGCGTCTCAATAAAGCGAGAGATTTGATTCAACTCGAAGGGAAACGAGTTAATGATGCTGCTCGACTCGTAGGCTACAGCAGCCCATCACAGTT
>NZ_JAWPOX010000178.1:0-995 GCF_033344475.1 Vibrio sp. 1288 | reverse complement strand
CAAGTGGTTGAGCGCGTAAAACGTCAAATGCAGCTCTATACCTCGATCAACGGTTCGCAAAACATCAAAGGCATTTGGTTATCGGGCGAGGGGGCATCGACGCCAATGTTGGCAGAAGAGCTCTCGCATCAGTTGGCATTGGAGTGCGAGTTGCTAAACCCACTCGGACTGTTTGAAATGAAAGTGTCGAAACGCAAGCGACGAGCGGCTGATTGGCAACATTTTTCGACAGCTGCAGGGCTGGCGGTCCGTGGCATTCATTGGTTAGGAGGTGTGCGTGCTGTATCGCATTAACTTATTGCCTTGGCGCGAAAATCAAAGGGAAGAGCATCGTCGTCGATTTGTCGGTTTAGTGGTATTGGGCGTCATGGTGGCGTTGGGGATTCAGTGGGGCGTTGGCAAATATTATGAGTATCAACAAGATCTTCAACAAGAGCGACTCGACTATCTAACAACGTACATTTCTGATCTAGATAAGCGGATAGAAGCGATGAAGATCGCGGAGCTTGAACACAGCAAAATCTTGGAACGCTTGAAAGTTGTGGAAGCGTTGCAAAATGGTCGGAATAAAACCACTGATTTTATGAACCTCATGCCTGCTGTTATTCCAGAAGGCGTGTATGTCGACAAGATCAAAATGAACGATCTAGAAATTGAAATCTCAGGTATTTCAGACAGTACACCTCGGCTAGCAACCATGCTCGATAACATGGAACGTTCTGCCAAGCTACTGGACGTTGAAATGCACTCTATCGTGCACGGAAAAGCCCGTTTCGGTAAAGAGTTTCAGACATTTAAAGTGTCCTTCATGTTTAACACGGTAGAAGAGCAGAAAGAGGGAAAACAACATGGTTAATTGGCAAGATCTAGAAATGGATGAGATTGCTGAATGGCCATTACTGCCTCAGCTTGTAGTGATCTGCCTGCTTGTTCTTCTTATCCAAGGGTTTGGTTATTGGTTTTACTTAAAGCCAGAAGACGCTCGTTTGAACACT
>NZ_JAWPOX010000177.1:0-996 GCF_033344475.1 Vibrio sp. 1288 | reverse complement strand
GAGCGTTTTCTCTCTCGCTGCGTATTGAATGCCAATGACAAAAAGGTATTCAAATACTTCAAGTTTTCTCTTCTTTTTTTACTCATCTCCTATAATTATTTTTATATACAACAACCTCAATAGGCTTCAATGCGTTTTAGAGCAGAGTGCTCTTAGTCTGTAGACGTTCTTTTCATTTAGAGATGTCTGGCAAGAGACAAGGAGAGGTTATGAATCTTCAAATCAAAACCATCAACAACGTACTGTTTGCTTCGCTCGTTGTTTCTATTCTTGGTTTAGTTGCGATGTACCTGAACTATACGCAGCAAAGTGATCAAATAGAGCAATTGCGCGGACAACTTATCGAAAAAGAAAATCAGATCGTCATTTCAAACGAAGCATTGTCTTACACCCGTTATCAACATCAACTTTTAGCCGAAGACTACAGTCGTTTTAGAGATGAGCAGTCAATAAATAGAGTACTTCATTAGTCGCTACCAGCGTTGAGGAGAGAGATGAAACCAATCTTATTGGTCGACGATAGCAAAACGGTATTGCTTTACATGACCTCCGCATTGCAAAAGCAAGGGTACGAAGTCATCGCTGTGGAGGACGGTGAGTCTGCACTTGAAGTCCTGACGCACCGAAAAGATATTCAGTTTGTTCTCAGTGACCTGATGATGCCTGGGCTCAGTGGTATTGATTTGTGTCGTCTACTCAAATCTGCGGCGTTTGAGCGGTATATCTTTTTTGTCCTACTTTCTTCACGCAATGATCAGGGCTCGATTGTCAAAGGCATTGACGCTGGCGCGGATGATTTCGTAGATAAAAAAACGTCGGTAGAAGAGCTTCAAGCACGCATACGAGCAGGGTTTCGTACTCTCGATTTGCACAATATGTTACTCGCGAGAAATCAAGAATTAGACGTCGCTTACCAAACGATTCGACAAGATCTAGAATCTGCTGGTGATCTCATGAGGCAGCTTTTACCGGTAGATCAGCAAATCGGAGCGACAA
>NZ_JAWPOX010000176.1:0-998 GCF_033344475.1 Vibrio sp. 1288 | reverse complement strand
AGGTAAGAACAGTGCAAAATCGGCATCGTAATAACGAGAGAACACCACGTCTGGGTAACGCTGCACTAAATTGGATAACAAGCTACCGACTTCAACAATAAACTCGTCGGTGATTTGCTTATCTTGCTCTTCTTCCACGAGCTTCCAATCTTGAATACGAATCAGCAAGACCGCGCCACGTGCGCCACTCTCTAAAAGAGCCGATTCCAGCTTGCTATCAAAGAGCACTCGATTGGCTGTTCCAGTGAGCTTATCGAGAAAAGTTTGAGTACGGATAAAGGTATCAAAGCGGCTGCGCTCCTGGCGTGCATCCTGTAATTCTTCAATCAACACATCGAGTGCTTCACTCGCGGTGTAAGGCCACTCTTTTTTATCTCCCTTGGCGTATTGCTCAACTCGCCCCGCCAAGATCATTCTTCCTCGCTCTTCCAGCATTTCTGAACCAGCAAGCTGCTCTTTTAGCCACGCAACACCGCGCATCAAACAAAAGATGATCAAAATAACGGCGAGAGTGATCGACCACAACGCCTGCATGGAGTAGCTGTAACCTAAGTAAGGAGGGATGGCTTTAAAGCGGATGACATAGTCTTGATTGTGAGTCAGCTGGTACTCAGTTTCAAACAAGGCCGACGCTTCTATTTGATGCGAAGTGTCTTTGAACCGATAAACGACGGCGTTGTTTGTCGAGAGTGTCATTTCAACGATGTTGCTTGCTTGCAACATTTTGGGCATCCAACGCTGCATAGAATAAGCTGCATCAGGATCTTCCATCTCTTTATCAACAACCTCGACAATCCCTTCCAAGTAGTGGGTAAGATATTCTTGCCCAAGTCGTTTGAAAGAGAGGGTGCCGCCGACAAACAAGATAAACATTGCGCATATAACGATCATGGTGACAAAAGCCACCAGCCGCGTGCTTAGCTTAAGAGTTGGGGTATACCTCATGAATACCAAATTCCTTTTTTATTCATCATATACCTTATTGAAATATTTATACT
>NZ_JAWPOX010000175.1:0-999 GCF_033344475.1 Vibrio sp. 1288 | reverse complement strand
TGTGGTGTACACCAACATAGTTGATGAACCGTAAATTACGTAACCTGCTGCAACTTGCTTATGACCTGGCTGAAGGAAATCTTCTTCTGTCGCGGGTGTGCCAATAGGCGAAACACGGCGATAAATAGAGAAGATGGTACCGACAGACACGTCTACGTCGATATTTGAAGAACCATCAAGTGGGTCCATCAATACAACATACTTTGCGTTTTGGTTGAGTTCTTTGTTGAACGCAACCGCTTCATCTTCTTCTTCACTGGCAACGCCACAAACTTGGTCACGAGCTTCAAGCGCCGCTTTAAATTTGTCGTTCGCGTACACGTCTAGCTTTTGCTGTGCTTCGCCTTGGACATTTTCCGTGCCGACAGCGCCAGTGATATCACCAAGACCTGCTGCGTTGATTTCACGGTTAACGATTTTTGCAGCTAAACGAATGGATGCTAAAAGAGATGAGAGATCACCGCTAGCGTGGGGGAAATCCGCTTGTTTTTCAACAATGAATTCGCCTAGGGTGCGCATTCCTGACATGGTTAATCCTTACATTTACATTTCATTGGGGGTGTTGCGCAACGGGCATCTCTTTATGGATGTTAAACGTTTGCGCTAGATGTAATTTTAAGTCGTGGATCTTTTTAATGGTAATGAAGTAACTGTTTGAGATCTCAATTTATTTGTCTGCTCAAATCAGGGATTCATTCGCAGGTCAGAGCGCTGTACAGTCTCTGTTCAACCTTGTCATATTTGTGAAAGGGACTGCAAGAAGAAGGCTAAAGTCACTCGCTTTTCTGGTCGTTATCGCGATAATGAAGGCATCAAAGAACGCATTACAAGGTTTAGTTTATGCACATTCATATCTTGGGTATCTGTGGCACATTTATGGGCGGCGCAGCAATTTTAGCGCGTCAGCTAGGTCATAAAGTGACGGGGTCGGATGCCAACGTTTATCCACCAATGAGCACATTGCTAGAGTCTCAAGGTATTGAAATTATTGAAGGCTTC
>NZ_JAWPOX010000174.1:0-1002 GCF_033344475.1 Vibrio sp. 1288 | reverse complement strand
CAGAAAAGGTGATGTTTGGTAAGTTGCTTAATGAGCTGGGCAATCAAAGCTCCGAGCGCATTCGTAGTGCGGCAAAACAAGTACCTCTACCAATCTTGCGTGACATTGTGTACCAATTTCAACAAGTGATTGAGTCACGCAAGGGCGAGCAAGTTGAGCTATTAGCAAAAGACCTCGCACAACAAGGTATCTCAGCGGATGAACTGCTGGCTTATCTAAACAAGCAATAAAAGAAATCCCCGCAATCGCGGGGATTTTTCTATCTGACGAATTTGTCTTTTAGCAATCGGTCGAGCGAAAACGGACCGCCTCCCCATAGCATCACAATCAAAATCATTACCCCCCAGAGTTGGTGGTCATGGAAACCTTTCTCCCACAGTAGCGGGTAGGACAGGACAGCGATAATGTTGAACACAAACAACATGGCAGCCATAGGGCGAGTAAATAATCCAAGCGCTAAAAAGACCGGAAGAACTAACTCTGCGAATGTGCCTGAATAGGCGGCAAATTCCCAAGGTAGCAACGGAACTTGATACTCAAATTCGAACAAGTACAGGGTGCTATCCCATGAGGCAATTTTGATAAGGCCAGAATTAAAAAACACCCAAGCGACCCATAAACGGCAAAACAGCAGCAACAGCGGCATTGCGTGAGTTTGTAAGCTGTTGGTGTATTCGTCGTAGCGGCTAATCAGGCTTTTAACAGAATCTGTCATCGTATCCTCCTTACGCGGTTTGCAGCGTAAAACCTTCAATCAGGTCAAGCGTCATGATGTGATTAAGATGAGCGAGCAACGGCTCGGGGATATCGCTCAAACATTGCTTTTGTTCCAAGCTGGCAAGCAATTGATAGGCTTCGGCAGCTAGCGCGAAACACTGCGCTTCACCATTGGGCTCAATGCGGATCACCCCTTGTTGTAATTGGTTGATGTTGAGCTGATCGAATTGCTGAGTACGAACAGCTGCGAATAAATCAAACACCGCGTAATGAGCATCAAAGCAC
>NZ_JAWPOX010000173.1:0-1002 GCF_033344475.1 Vibrio sp. 1288 | reverse complement strand
CAACGTTGGCGCTGTTTGTTTGCTCCGCCTTCGGATTCAACTGAGTAACTTAGAAAAGAATTTCTTGGGAGTAGATATTGGAGCGGGCAGCGGGAATCGAACCCGCATCATCAGCTTGGAAGGCTGAGGTAATAGCCATTATACGATGCCCGCGCATCGAAAGGACTCAGCTAATATGCCACATTGATTTCAAAAGAAAAGTCTTTTTTCATCAGTCGCTTGTCAGTTGTATAAAAAACTGTCTTCTTGGTGAAAAAATACGCTTTCGATGAACTTAAATGGCTTCCTGATGATGCTCGACGAAAATGACACCGTTATGTGACAGAGCTGGCTCATTAATCGTCAATCCATTTGATGGTTTAATCATCACCTGACATTGAACACTTATCATTCATGGTCAAGACTCAATATTGAAATGACACAACCTTATTGTCAGCCGTATAAGTAAAAAAACGAGGAGAGCGCGTATGTGGAAAACAGTAACAATTGGGGCGATGGCGCTTTTGATGGCCGCTTGTACGACAGTAACAACAGACGTGGATAAACAAGCGGACTTCGCTTCTTACAAAACGTTTGATTTTGGTACTCAAAATGATGCTCCAGCAAGTATCGATGGACGCCGTATAGAACAAGGTTTGGCTGCTCAACTGGAATCGAAAGGGCTTTCTAGAGTTGCAAGTGGTGGTGATTTATACGTTCATCACGATATCGTTGAGGAGTCGGAGTTGGTATCGTCTGGTTCTTCTTTTAGCGTCGGTTATGGATGGAACAGCTTTGGTGTGATTACATCAAGCCCTGAACGATATAAAGAACGCAAATACGGGAAGTTAGTGGTAGAGCTGGTGGATAGTAAGGCGAACCAAGTTGTGTGGAAAGGCGTTTCAAGCCGCAAGTTAACCGAATCAATGAGTACTGAGAAAAGGGAAAATTTGATCACAGAAGAAGTGGCGAAAATGTTCGAAAACTACCCATACGGCAAGAACTAAGTCCTCAGTTATATCA
>NZ_JAWPOX010000172.1:0-1004 GCF_033344475.1 Vibrio sp. 1288 | reverse complement strand
CCTCAGGCGACAAAACCATTTCTGCGTTACAAGGGACGACCTTAAACGGTGAGGCAATGACGATGTTCCCAGGAGAGGTGCCGAAGAAGCTACCCAATGCTGCCTATTGGCAAAACAGTGGTTTCGACTTTACTTCCTTCCGTCCTATGCCGTCAGCAAGTGATGAACCGATGAAACACATACGTCTAGATAAAGCACTAGATTATCTGCTAGGAGACAAATTGAAATGAGCGAATTGAAGCAGAAACAAATTTTCTCTGAAAAAGCACTAGAGAAAGAGCAGCAATCGGATTCACCAGAGTTAACGGCGCAAAAGACATTCAGTGAAAAAGAAACTTTTGTACCAGTGAAGATAGAAGAAGATCGAATTGAAACCGAACAAGAACTGCAACTTGAACACGTGATTCGCCCTAGGCCGGGCAGAAAGTGGCTCGCAACCATCGTGTTTGCTACTTTTGCCGGATTGGTCGGGTGGCAGGCTGTAGACTCATTTGTCACTGCGGTGCAAACAGCTGACTGGCTAGCATTAGGTTGGGCGGGTTTCATTACTGCAGTGGCTTCATTGGGCCTAGGTGCTATCGGTAAAGAACTCTGGAAGCTACGTAAATTAAGAAATCATTTCAGCATTCAAGAAGAAGCCGAACTGCTCGTTCACAGTGACAGTGTGGGTAAAGGCAAGGTGTTTTGCGAAAAGGTGGCGGAACAGAGTGGTGTTTTAGCAGAGAACCCAGGCTTTGATCGCTGGCAGAACAGCATTAACCCAGCACACAGTGATGCGGAAATCCTCGATATGTACGATTCTATGGTCGTTAGTCAACAAGACAAGCTCGCTACAAAAGTGGTTTCTCAGCACGCGACTGAGTCTGCTGCGTTAGTTGCGGTAAGTCCACTCGCCGCCGCTGATATGTTGCTGGTGGCGTGGCGAAACTTCAAAATGATCGATAACTTATCCAAAGTGTATGGCGTTGAATTAGGTTATGCTTCGCGCATCAAGCTATTGAGAG
>NZ_JAWPOX010000171.1:0-1005 GCF_033344475.1 Vibrio sp. 1288 | reverse complement strand
AAGCGATCCGTATCTTGCGGATCTGCACGTGAATTTTGCTAATCAAAGCTTCGCTATTGGCGATTCGGTCGGGGGTAAGTTGGGTGCCATCAACGATTACCAAACCGACGTTCTAAAGCCAAACCAAGTGGCGCTTGATGATATGGCAAAAGCTCTGGCAGATGAGTACAACGCGGTACTTGCTACAGGTAAAGACTTGAAAGGCAATGCTGGCAAACCACTGTTTAACTACGACCCTGATAACCCAGCGGCAAGTTTAACCATCACAGATTTGAGCGCGGAAGAATTGGCGTTTTCAAGCGATGGTACGCCGGGTAACGCGAATGTTCTTAAATCTTTGATTGATTTGAGTAACAAACCGGTTGCGGTAACGGGCTACGGCTCAGTGAGCTTGAACGATGCCTTTACCTCAATGGTTGGCCAAACGGCGATCAAAGCGCGTCAGGCCGATGCGGATTACCAAGCAAAACTGGCAATGAGTAAGCAAGCGCATACCGCTCGCGACAATGTAAGTGCAGTGAACAGCGATGAAGAAGCCGCGAACTTGATGACGTTTGCTAACGCGCACAATGCCAACATGAAAGTGATCAGTACGGCGAACCAGCTGTTCGACTCTGTATTGCAGTTATTCTAGAGGAAACCCAGATGCGAATCAGTGATAACCAATTCAGCCAAATGATGCTGCAAAGCCTGCAGAGCAACAGCGCAGGCCTTGGGAAAGTACTTCAACAAATGTCGACACGTGAGCGACTGACTAAGCTGTCTGATGATCCAATGGCGTCTATCAAGCTGCTTAACTTGGAACGCGAAAACAGCGCGATTGCTCAATACCAAAGCAACATCGCAAACCTGAAAACAACGCTTTCAAGCCAAGAGACACACCTAGATTCAGTGAACGAAAGTTTGAAAAGCATGCGTGACATTGTTCTTTGGGGCGCGAACGGTTCGTTAACGGATCAAAACCGTAGCGGCATGATCTCCGAACTGAAAAGCTACCGTGACTCC
>NZ_JAWPOX010000170.1:0-1006 GCF_033344475.1 Vibrio sp. 1288 | reverse complement strand
CGTACCAGATGGCTACGACTACGATCCGATCGTCGCTCGTGCTCTATCTGTTGACATTAGTGGCTACTCTTCACAACGCGCGCACCTTAGTGTCTATAAAGAGTATCAAGAGATGACTTCAGGTAGCTATCAAGCGAAATACGCAAGCAAAGTAGCTTCTGAAGCACTCATCAACGGAAAAGCCGAAATGAATTTTCCGGTCTCCGATAGCCAAGGAAATCTGTTAGTCGAAGTTTGGTTTTATGACGGTTCAGACCCCGTGCAGCACGTGATATCAGCAGAAGATTCATCTTGGCGCATGTAAGCATTAATGTCATGAATAGCAAACAAACCAAAACCTCTTAGAGATGTTAAATATCAGCAAAAATCGCATCGTTCTTTGAACATGCGATTTTTTTATTGTAAAACAATAGGCTTACGCTAGCCTAAACGGGTGGAACTCAACTTGGATAACCCCAAAACTTACATTTTGGTCCTCATCGGTTCGATTGCTCTGCTCCTTTTACTTTTGTGGGGCTCACCCACCAGCGAAAAAACCTTATCAGCGACCGTCATCAGCAACACTTTGACTCAGTCTTTAGACGGGCAACGACGTTACCTGACGATAGACGCTCCTGATATCGAACAACAACGCGTCGCCGTTCCGATAACAACTGATTGTGCGATCGGTTCGACAGCCACATTTAGGCAAGCGACAAGCTCAACTTTTGAACCATCACTTTCATTCGTCAGCTGTAACTAGAACAGTGGTCACTCCCACGACAAGAAGGATTTAGCAATGCAAGCATTGATCAGTGCAAAAGAACTCCATGCCCTACTCGACCAACCAAATGTAAAGCTTTTAGACGCAAGCATTAGCTTTCAAATTCCTTCTGAAAGCAAAAAAATCACCGATAAATGGATCCCAAACACTTACCGTTTTGATTACGACAATGACTTTTGTCTGCCTGATACCTCTTTGCCGCACATGATGCCAACCGAAGCAGGATTTAATGCAAGCGCACAA
>NZ_JAWPOX010000016.1:0-122300 GCF_033344475.1 Vibrio sp. 1288 | reverse complement strand
TGTGACTGAAGCATAGGAGTTCCCTCCAATCGTTGCCTACTTTAAGTATAACAACAGTTAAAGGGAACATAGCCTTTCTTTATTACCGTTGGCGCAGGGATCAACTTCTCGGTTCTATTTGGTGATTTCTGGCTGATCATGGCGCTGACCATTGGCGTGATGGTTTTGAAAGCCTTGGTGCTGTTTATTCTTGCACTGATATTTAGGGTGAAAGGCAGCAACCGCTGGCTGTTTACCCTAAGCTTGGCTCAAGCAGGTGAATTCGGCTTTGTGCTTCTAAGCTTTTCAGTGCAAAACCACGTCATCCCATTTGAACTCTCACAAACTCTTGCGTTAGTGGTTGCGATTTCGATGTTCCTGACACCAGGTTTGTTTATTCTGTTTGATAGAGTGATTCTGCCGCGCTTTGAAAGCCAGTCAAATGAACGCGAAAGCGATACGATTGAGGAAACAGGCACGGTGATCATCGCCGGCATCGGCCGCTTTGGACAAATAGTGAATCGCCTATTGGTATCAAACGGCGTGACTACCGTGGTACTTGACCATCAATCTGACCAAGTCGATAACATGCGCCAAATTGGCACTCGCGCCTATTTTGGCGACGCGACTCGACCAGATATGCTACATACAGCCGGCATTGAGCACGCCGCTGCTTTGGTTGTGGCGATTGATAACCAAGAATCGAGTGTAGAACTGGTGAAGTACGTTAAGCACACGTACCCAAAAGTAACAGTGATTGCACGTGCCTTTGACCGTGGACATGGCTATCTTTTGCGTCAAGCGGGGGCTGATATTATTGAATCAGAGACCTACCATTCTGCATTGGAGATGGGCGGTCACACAATGAAAGCCCTTGGCATTCACCCCTTCTTTGTTGAACAACAGAAGGCGACATATAAGCGTGTTGAAGCACGTAAGTCAGAAATACTTTACAAAGCTTGGGAGGATGATTCTGAAGGTGAACGCTATGACAACAATTTCCGACAACTGTTTATTCAGTTAGAGGAGAAAATGGCGGAAGAGATGCAAAAAGATCGTCATGACAAACTATCGCGGTCAGAACGTGGTTGGACACCGCCACCTAAAGGTTACGCCGATGACTTTAATGAAGATAACGTCCAAGAGCTAACACCACCAAGAGAAGAGCCTATCCAACGATAACGCACTCCATATTAAAAACCTCCCGCTTGGGAGGTTTTTATTTTTTCAGTACAGAGCCACACGCCGTGCAGGATAAAATGATCTTCTCGATATTACATAAGATCATTCATTAAAATCTCATACTCTTCGTTTGCTTCTTCCACTAAATGAGAAAGCTCTAACGCATCAGTAACTGCAAGATTGAACTGCCACGGAGTTGTGTCTTCTTTACCACAGATTCGAGTTTCACACCCACGACTCTCAAAAGACAAATCATCAAACTCTGTGGTGTGGCGCTCTTGAAGTTCAACAATCTCAACTTCTAATTTACCGACAGGATTGACTTTAACGTGGGCATGTAACTCCGAACTGTTAGACAAACAATAATCTCTATGAACCGCAATCATGGCCGCCTCCTTGGTCTGCCAACTGACAACTCAACATTGAGTGTAGACGAGGGATTTTGAACGTGGCGTGAAATAATAATGAAGATTGATCTGTCTCATTAGAACAGACAACTGTTGTCATGAAGGCATGAGCCAGTATGAATCTCATCTGATTTAAATTGTTCTGAGATCGTAATAGTTGGCATTTACTGAGACTTTCCCTATTATCGAAACAAAATTACTGTGGTCATTCTTTAGAGGTCAGTATGGAGCTTGAAGCCGTTGCTAAAGCACTAAAAGAGTTAGGGCATCCGACTCGTTTAAGTATTTACAAAGAAGTCGTCAAAGCGGGATACAAAGGTATCGCGGTAGGCGGCGTACAAGAAAAGCTTGGCATTCCAGCATCCACTCTCTCTCATCATATCTCGAGCCTTGCTTCAGCTGGTCTTCTCACCCAGCGCCGAGAGGGTAGAACCCTTTTTTGTGTTGCAGAATATCAGTGCTTAGATGACGTAATTGTTTTTTTAAAAGCAGAATGTTGCGTTAACGAGTGCTCATAAATTTCTAGCAAAAACGAGAGAGTTTGAGTTTATATTGAATTTCAGCAGAACGTGAATGACGATGATAAACATACACACCGAAATTGCTAACCTCGGTGTGTACATCTTCTAGTTCGCGACGAGTAACATCGACGACTTAGATGGTACGATTAACTTACCGTCACTTGGAATGATTTGTTCTGTCATCAAATCAACCCAATCACCATCGATTTTTAATGTCAAAGACTGTTGACGCTGTGATTTATTAAGCACCACAATACCTTTGTCACCTCGCTTAAGTACGAGCATGTCATCGTTACCTTCAAGAACACTCATCGGCTCGCCATGCGTCATATTATGGAACTGGATCATTTTTGCCATTCTCGGATCGCTCCATGCACCCTGCCATCTTGGCTGACCATTTTTACCTTTAATACCGCTAGTGTTTAAGTCGGTATAAATCAACGGCACACCACCATCTCGGCCTAGAATATAGGCATAAGCTAACCATTCGTTTTCCTCGTCCATGATGAGCTCAAGAAAGACATCATTGTTAGGAATATCATGTGTGATAGCAAATGTAATCGCACGACCGGGGGACAGAGCCTGACCAAAACAATAGGGATCAATCAGAGACTTGAAGCTACCCTTTTTAGCAAACGCCTTAAACATGGTTGAGAACAAAGGGAAATCGTACGCACCTAGGCGAGTTTCCTGTAGATACGGCTCAAGAAACAGCTGATACTCTTCTTCCGTCGCACCGCCATCGGTAATAATTTCGCCAAATATGTGCACATCCCGCGTGATGTCGTCTGTCCAAACACGCTTAAGATGCTCTAACGTCATGTGTTTCGCAGCGTCAATACGAAAACCTTTCACACCAATAGCTTTCAGCGCCGTTAGGTACGCTCGCTGCTGTTCAACGACATGGTCACAAACACGAAGAGTTGGCAAGCCAGGGTCGGTTGGCCCACCTGTGATACGTCCGTTTTGAACCTGCCACTTATCTTTCCAGTCTTTGATGCCGAATGCTTCAACAAAGTCCTCTTCATCAAAAAGTGGTTGAGATAGATCGCCAAACAACGCTAGCGACTGATATTTCTGTTTGTTGTTCTGGTATTCCTCCAAGACCTCTTGTCTTGGGTACTGAAGGTCTCTGCGAAGGTGGGCCTCATTTGCCATATGGTTAAACACTACGTCGGCATAAACCCACACACCAACTTGCTCCAGTTCACGAACCATATGAATAAAATCTTTGGTATCACCCAAGGCATTATCGATAACACGATAATCCTGTGGTTGATAACGCTGCCACCAGCGCTCATCGTGTGCGCTTTTCATTGGTGGCGAAACCAACACAGAGCCATAACCAAGCTCGCGGATTTCTTTTGCTCGTTGGGCAATGTCAGCATACTTCCAATCAAACGCATGTAAGATAACGTTTGCACCGAATGATTGTGTTTCCTGTGAGCCACTCATGTTGTTCTCCTGCTCGTTTCCACTCACGATTACTTGTTTGCATTTTTTTGTGAGTGAATTCAATAATCGAAATTATAAAAGCTATTCATCAGAGGCACTCACCCTTTTAGCACTAACTCAAGGCTGAAATCGAAGGCGTAGCGACTCATCCATTGCACAGCGATAAATCGTTCTGAGTGAATAACGGGCACACGACATACAACCCGAACAGACCAACACAAAACTAAGGCATTGTTTTGATTAACAAAAACTTAAATTCAAAAAGATAGAACATAAGACCTATGTACGCCCTAAAATAGGCCCAAAGGATAAAAATAGCCAAGCCAACCCGTTGAGTAATCAATTGTTAATAAAACGAAACTGGCAGATGGATCACGTTTGGCGCGTTTCAAAAATCCAGTAAATCACCATACCTAGCGTTAAAAGACTAAAGATTTCTGTTTGTATCTGTCCCGAAATGACTTCAAAATGCGAAACTTAGCTTATCTCTATGGGGTATGCTCTACCTTGGAGGATAATAATGAATATCAAAGAATTTTCTGACCTCGTCGGGCTATCTGCTCATACACTTCGATACTATGAAAAAATCGGTTTACTTAAACATGTCCATAGAAACGCGAGTGGACATCGAATGTATAGTTCGAAAGATCTAAACTGGATAAGCTTTGTTAAGCGTTTAAAAGAAACTGCAATGCCACTTGAAGAGATTCTAGAGTATGCCAAATTAAGGGAAGTCGGCTCTCAATCTGTACCACAACGTCAAGCCCTGTTAGAACGCCACCAAGAAAACCTCAAACGCCACATTGAACAACAGAAAAAGCACTTATCGGCTCTAGAAGAAAAAATTGCCTTGTATAAAAGCGGAAAAGTTCGTTGACTTAGAGTTAACTCTAACGATTAAGGTGTGTTTACGTTTATTCACTAGGAACATACCGATGGAACAATCACGCTTTAACAAAGGATTAGAACTACTCTCTCAAATTGATGGCGACGCTGGTCATAATGTCATCGAAAGCTTACAAGATATTTGTCCAGATTTAGCTCAGTACACCATTGAGTATCCGTTTGGCGATATTTATGCTCGCCCGGGCTTAGACCTAAAATCGAGAGAAATCGCAACCGTCGCCGCGCTAACGGCAATGGGGAATTGCGCGCCGCAACTAAAAGTGCACTTAAATGCAGCGCTGAATGTAGGCTGTAGCGAGGATGAGATTAAAGAGATCATTTTGCAGATGTCCGTCTACGCAGGGTTTCCCGCGGCATTAAACGGCATGTTTGCATTCAAAGAAGTGCTAGCGGAAAGAGCAGAGCAATAACGACGTTGAAATCAATTTAACCGCAATTAAAAACGGCCCTTGGGGTTCGGGCCGTGATTAAAACAACGAGTGAATTAGCGCTCAGGAGTTTCAAGCAGTTTAACCGCGCAATCTACCGCGTTGTTAATGCCTTGACTGCTCTCCAACTTGCCTGAACTTGCAGGACCAAGGGCACAAGAATACAAAGCCAGCTGCTTATCGAACGGCAGATCCAACTGTTCATAGAGATTTTGTCGGATTCTTGCATGTTGTTCTGGTTCTTGGTTAGCAAGGCTAATCAACGTTTCATAAATAAGCGTTTTCATGTCTTTCCCTTTTCACTTTATTGCACGGGGTGCATATATATTGTATCCATTTGGGAAACACAAATCAGAAGCTAGGTCACAGAACGCGTCGCTAAAAAAGTTTATGTGCGCGGTAAATTGCAATACAAACCTAAAGCCGTTTAGAAAAAGGGCAACTGATAACTCGATAGATCAGCCGATTAACTAGCATTCGCCGCTGTTTGTTTATAATCGTGTCCGATATAAACAAAAACGTCGCTGTATCAGCGACGTTTTATCTCGACTTTAGTTAATCGAACCTGTTTAGTTGAAGTGCACTAGCATTTCAACGTCATCGCCTTGCTCTGGAGCCTGAAGAGCGAAGTGCACGTACCCTGCTTCAGTAACAGGAATCGCAAGGTATTCATTGCTGCCTGCATAGTTGGACGCATACTCGTGCTGCTCTACTGTAGGCCAATGCTCCCTACTCGCGTATAGATCGACATTACCAGTTTGAGAGTGAGCCGTTAGCCATACACGAACCTCTTCTACACCTTCAGGCACATGAACTGCTGCATAACGCTGCTTGTGAACGGTAAGCATTTTGGCTTCACCAGACTCTAGTACCACAGGTGCTAAATCATCTTGCACTTGGGTTGGCGGTGTTTGCGCTTCCACTTCTAACGCAGCCACAAGATTTACTGAGTCATAGCTATCACGTCCAGTTAAGCTGATGTAGTAACGACCCGCTTTAACGTAACCATCTTGCTCTGGTTCAAACACAATCTCTTCATTGCTGCCATCAGCATATTGACTCATTTCGAAATCATAGTAATGCGCGACTTTGTTGTAGCTCATGTAAAGATCCGCATCACCCGCACCCTCAATAGATACATTGAAGTTAACGGTGTTGGCTGGAACATCAACGTAGAACAGTTTTTCGCTGTATGCTTCGCCACTGAGCTGAAGGCTTTGGTTCGCCGTCAATTCAGTCACTTGTGCTTCAGGGCTTGTTGGTTCTGTTGGCTCTTCTGGGTCTGTATCAGGTTGCTCAGGTTCCACTTTTAATGTGTCCAACCAACGTTCAAACTCAGCATCGTATTGTTGACCTAAAGACGTCACCTGCTGTGCCCATTGTTCGAACTGGCCAGAGCGCGACAATGCCAACAAGCTTTCGACGTCTTGTGGATGATTTTCTAACATGAATCGAACAGCTAGATAACCCCAACGATAGATACGATTGGTATCGTGAGAGTACGTGGTATCAAACACAGTGGAAAGGCTCAGTTTACCATCTGCAATCAGCTCAATCGCAGCTTGGTAACCTTGCTTGTAATGCATGTATTCAGCAAAACCTTCTAGCCACCAAACAATATGACCATGAGCCAAGTTATCGCTGAACGAACCGTATTGGTTAAATCGTGCATCTAAATAGTGCGTGTATTCATGTTCTAGGTTCAAGATAGAGAGATCTTCACCATTCGCGTAGCGATAAGCGACGAAACGCGCAGTATTGTCCGCTTTTGAAGGGTCACCTTCTAGGTACTGACCACCGTTGTCCGTTGTATTACCAAATAGGAATGAAGAGTAATCAACGTAACTAGTGTTACTCGCGAATACCGCCACTTCAACACGATCATTCAAATCATCAGCGACAGGTTGATTACCCGTATTCGCAACTCGATGGAAGTCGGCTTCTTTTGCCGCTAGCACTTCACACGCTTTCGCTGCTTGAGCATCGGTCAGATCCTCAGAGCGAATAATGGCAGGTCCCTGACATTCAAAACGATTTGGCATTACACGTGCAGCTAAATCTTGCTTGGCTTGCTCAATATTCAGACCATTTAGGCCTTCTGGTGCGTAGTAGCTCATCATTTCAACGGCAGCAAGCCATAGTTTGTCATGCTCACTACCCAGTGGATAACGCTGCATCACCTGTTGCATTACTGCCAATGCTTTGCGTTTGGTCTCCTGATCTGGGCTCGCGAGCAAACGACCAGTTTCACGTAATGCATTGAAAACGATAAAGCTTGCATCCGTATCTAATGCCCAAGCATTATCAGATGCGAATTTCACCAACGTATCAATATGGTGTGTATTGTTTGCCATGTATCGGTAGAACGCATCGTTCGCCGCATGGCCTGCCATAGAGCGGAACAAGTTGTTTAAACCATCGACCCATTGCGTGTCCTGCGCGGTTTCACGATTAAAGTGCATCAACGCGGCCATCATGCTATCCATGGTCAGCGGCAACTGCTTAACGTTATCAACCATCAAAGTCAGGCTCTTCATTGCACCAACTTGTTCACGACCTTGATCCAAAGCATGAGGGTTGTTTAGGAATAGGTTCGTCGACTGAGCAAAACGCTGACTCAACGCTTGCGAAAACTCAGGTGTACCAGTACCAGCGTTGTAGCGAACGTAGTAGGCCGCTCGAATAAATTCGCCTAGGTTCTCTAGAATACGAGCTTGATCTGCTTCACCACGATAGCGAGCGATTTCTTGATCCAGCGCGACTTGGATACGGCTTAGGCTCGCTTCACTATAGATATCATTCAGCGTTTCTGAAGGTGCTGAAAACCAAGCGTGGTAGCAATCATACTCAGCACCAGAAACGGCAGTAGCCAGATCTCGCGATTGTTGTAAATCAGCAACAGCACACTGATTTTGTGCAAAAGAGAAGCCAGACACACTCGCTAGCATACAAGCAAGCGCCAAACGATGGCGCGGGAAAAAACGGATATGAGACATAACAACACTCATTGATTATTAACATACATTGAGTGGGGGTTTATATTCTTTACAGCTCAAACAGTGAAATCAGTGTCATAAAATTTATGAAACCGCTCCCAAAAATAGGTCTTTTACTCTAATTAAATGGGAGCAATCCCACTCCAAAAAAACTCACAATTATCAATAAAAACATTAATTTACCTTTTTCTAAATAACGACTTTATGAGGAAAATTGCCCTTAAACGCCCCCCTTAACTCTTCCAGATAGAGTTCACGACAATCAAAGGTTCTAAATTAAATTTTGATGCTTGATACCATCTATTTTTATTTGTGACTCATTCCCAATAAGTCATAGAGTGCATATCAAAAGGTTGGCATTAATGGTAAATTCTCCGCCAAATCAAACACATTTACTCCTCCAGTCATTGATGAGTGAATAAAGCAGATATTTGGCTAGGGATAATACATGTCACTTTGGGGATTTTGGGGAGCGGGGATTGCCTACTTCATGACAACGTTTGCCTTTGTTTTTGGCGGCATTTTTTGGTTATGTTCTGAAGGTAATACATTAAGAGAAACAAAGCGCCAATCATCAATAATGTCCGGGGTTATTGCTTGTACTATTGGAACTTGGGTGCTTGCTTTTGGTGTTTACGTTTACGGTTACTTTTGGGATAACTCTTCTCACTATTATTTTTATTTGCTCGCTCCATGGGGACTTGCCATTTTTGGGGTAAAACTTCGTAACCGCTGGGTTAAGCAATACGCGCGTGTAAAACACGCAAAAGAAGAACAGTGGCAAAAGCACTGGCGAGAATTATTAGGGGAAGATACTGAAGAGCTTCCACCATATACACATGATTACGAGCTCTACTCGGGCATTTGGCAAGCCAATGAAGCGCTTCAAGAACAGTGTTTTGCAGCCCTTCCTCACGGGAAAGCAGTCTACGAGAGAGTGAAAGCCTTCCAAACGATGGCCTCCCCCGCTGGTGACATAAACAATCAAGTTTTGCTGAGTAAACTCGATCAACTAGAGGATGAAATCATTCAAGTTCTTGAGCAACACTCGCAAAAGAAAGTAAGCATTGAAACTGGCGCAGGTACTTTACACAAAGAGTCAAAACGCAATGTTTATCACCATGAGAATGGCCCAACAGAAGAGCAACTGTACGACTCAATCAACCTCCAACATGATTTGGATCGAGAGCTACGCAACATTATCTATGATCGGCTCGGTTACGATGGCGAAGATGAGTACTTTTTCCTCCAAGCGCCACTCGAAGAGCTTACCGAGAATGAAACCGCAATCAACTGGATGCTCTGGGGGTTAGTAAGCGACCATTTTGCTGTTGACCCATACCAAACGGCGTTGGATCTCAGCCTAATGAATGCGGAACCAAGATGGGGGCAAAATGAACGGTTTGTAATGATTACGGCTCAATAAACGCAAGTACTAAGTCTAACTTTAATACAACCTATTCTGAGACCACCCTCGCGTTGGTTAACTTAGCCAGTAAGCGGCCAACGCGATCGCGCATTTCACGTCTATCGACAATCATATCTAGCGCACCATGCGCTAGTAAAAATTCACTTCGCTGAAACTCGTCTGGTAGCTTTTCACGTACCGTTTGCTCAATGACCCGTCTTCCCGCAAAGCCAATACTTGCTTTAGGTTCACCAATATTGATGTCTCCTAACATGGCTAAACTCGCCGAGACGCCACCATAAGTTTGGTCCGTCAATACTGAGATATAGGGTAATCTGTGCTCAGATAAGTGGTTTAACGCGGCGCTGGTTTTTGACATTTGCATGAGAGCCACCAAAGACTCTTGCATGCGCGCCCCTCCGCAAGCGGAAAAACATACTAACCCAGATTTTGTATTAATTGCGCTTTCAACTGCTCGGACAAACTTCTCGCCAACCACTGCGCCCATTGAGCCTGCCATGAAAGAGAATTCGAATGCACACGCAACAACAGGCAGCCCCAATAACTTGCCCTCCATCACCACCAACGCATCTTTTTCTCCAGTCGTTTTCTGTGCTAAAGCAATTCGCTCTTTATATCGCTTTAAGTCTTTAAAACCCAAAATATCTTGTGGCTCCAACTCACTTGCCAACTCTTGTTGTGTTCCATGGTCCAGAAAAGAGATCAACCTTTGACGCGCAGCCATTCTCATGTGATGTGAGCATTTAGGGCATACTTCCAAATTTTCTTTTAACGCGGCACGATAAAGTATTTGTTCACACTCAGGACACTTTGTCCAAACGCCCTCAGGGATAGACGCTTTGCGCGAACCTATTATATTTTTATTCTCAAATAACCGTTCTAACCAGCTCATAAATTCACCACTATTGATTACGTTCTAGCGCGATATCTCGTTGTTTGTTCGCTTAAACTTGTAAATAAAATTGTATGTAACTTAGTACAGGGATAAAGTGCGATATGCTGGCTTGATAATCCAATAAAGTGGGATAATGAAATGTTTGATAACGTTGACCAAATCTGGTTAAAAAGTTTTCACTGTGTTTATGAGAACAACAGCTTTAAGCGAGCCGCTGAGTGTTTGAATATACCAACATCAAATATCAGCCGACACATTGCCCTGCTTGAAGAAAAGTTAAACATTAGGTTGTTCAATAGAACAACAAGGCGAATGACGCCTACCGAGGCTGGAGAAGAGCTCTATAGCAGCACTCGTCCGTTATTGGAGCAACTCAACGCCGCACTAGAAACGGTAACGCGCCACTCGCACACGGTAACAGGGGAACTGCGAATTCTTATGCCAGACACACCTGTACTGGCCAAAGCGGTTGTCACCTTTTGCACGCAATACCCGTCAATCTCTTTGTCTTGCGATACAACGCTAAACCCTAAAGATGATGTTATTGATAGCTTTGATGTCATTTTGAGTTTTCATAGAGGGACTTTGTCAGACAGTAACTGGGTGGCGAGAGAGATAAAACGCTGGCCCAGTGCCATTTTAGCCGCGCCTCAACTAATTGAGAAATACGCCACCCCTTACAAAATTACGGATCTAAGTCATGTTCCCTGCATCACGACGCTTACCGCAGTAAATGGTGCACCATGGGTATTCAGAAACCCTGTTGGGGGCCATATTACTCAAACTGTGCAATCTTCATTCAAAGTAAACAGCGGTCATCTCGCCAGATATGGCGCGTTATCAGGGCTTGGATACGCAATATTGCCAATTGAGTCATGCCAAAATGAGATCAAAAATGGTGAGCTAGAAATAGTCACTCTAGAGTACGAACCTGAGGATTTAGTGCTTTACGCTTTTTACTCGTCTAGAAAACATGTAGCTAAGAAAATATCTATGTTTGTTGAACATTTAAAGCAAAACGCAAAACTTAACGCCTAGCTAAGCTTTACTCAACTAATTTATCGTATTCTGTTTTATCGTCTAGAAAGGACAAACACCGCTAAGCGATTTGAGACTCGATTTTTTCAAATAAAAAAGCCAGCAATTAACATTTACTGGCTTTTTATTAAAGAGGGTCAGTTGGCGTTTAGATTCTAAACGCTCCCACGTGACGATCGAGTGTTCGCGATAGCTCCGCGAGTTGTTGACTTGATGCTTCTAGTTGCTCACTCGCCGTTAGCGCACTTTTCACTGAGTGGCTGACGGTATCCATGTTCATATTAATTTCGTTTGCTACCGTTGATTGCTGTTCTGTTGCGGTTGCTACTTGAGTATTGATATCTGAAATAGTCGTCACTTGTGCAGCTATTGCTTCTAAAGCCTGTCGAGCTAACTCAGTTTCTGCCGTTCCTTCTTCAATAAGAGTCTTACTATTACTCATTGAATTCACCGCACTTTGAGCTTCAGTTTGTAGCTGGTGAATCATATTGTCAATTTCATCGGTAGAATGAGCCGTTTTAGTCGCTAGGTTGCGAACTTCATCAGCTACGACTGCAAAACCTCGGCCGGCATCACCAGCGCGTGCAGCTTCGATAGCCGCATTGAGAGCCAATAGATTGGTTTGCTCCGAAATACCTCTAATCACCTCTAGAATACTACCAATCGACTGAGTATTTTCAGCAAGACTCACGATAATGTTGGAAGTGCTGTTCATCTCGTTTTCAAGATTAGTCATCGCCGTTTTGGTTCTTTCTAGCGTCGTGTAGCCATCTTGCGCTTCATTACTTGCTGCACTCGCAGCATTTGCCGCTCCAGCAGCATTGGAGGCAATTTCATTGACCGTCGCAATCATTTCGTTCATGGATGTGACAACCAGCATGGTTTGCTCGTTCTGCTCTTGCCCTCTTGTGAGCGCTTGTTGAGATTGCCCACGCAAAGCGACAGCTGAACTATTAAGCTCCACACCAGTATTTACAACTTGTGTAATAATCTCATGTACTTTCCCAACAAAAACGTTGAAAGCAGAAGAAATTTGCGCGACTTCGTCATTACCTTTCGCTGGCAAACGAACGGTTAAGTCTCCGTCTCCTTTTGAGATGTCTTGTAGAGCGTCTTTAAGCGCAGAAAGCGGTCTCATCAGTTTATTTAGCAGAAGTGACAGAATCAAAACACACATAACGAAGATCGCCACCATAGAGATCAACTGGTAAGTAATAATTCCATTCGTCGCTTGGCTCACTTCGGTAATAGGAATACCAATATCAAAAGTACCGTATAACTGACCATCCACATAAATTGGTGCCATGATGTCAAACACCCATACTTTCTGTACATCGGCATACCACTTTGAGTACTGTTGAACACCTCTCGTCGCGCCTTCAACAGTATATTCATCGTTATAGGTTTTGTTCAGCTTGTGCTTATCACTGTGGGCTACTGCCGTCACGTTACGATCAATTACAACGGCATAACTCACGTCTGAACGTTGTTTCAGCCCCTCAACAAGCGATTGTAAATCTTGCATTGGATTGGCTGAGTTCTCCAAAATATAACTCGCATTTCCCGCTAGAAACTCAGCTTGAACTTGGGATTTGTTTAAGATGATGTCATCGATTTTCTGACTCGAAATTAGGTACGTTGATGCCATACTCGCCACGACAGCAATACCAAACATGGCGCAGACTGCTAATAAGATGATTCTTTTCATTATAATTGTCTCAATACAATTCAATTGATGCTCATTAATCGAGCGCTAAGCCTTTCTTCTCCAAAACCAACCAAACTGCATTTTGGGTCTGTTTGGCAGAGCAAGACATAACTTTATAACTATGTATCTGCTTGGTTCCCGATTACTTTAGACAGAAGGAAAAAAAGTCTTCAAAACGTCACATTTCTACGAGGTTTGGCGAAGGGACGAGTACGCAAAAGGAAACGTTTGCATAGTTAAATTTAACTATGCGACCAAATTGGTATCGAACATTAAAGAAAAGAGTTCTAATTAGCGTTTTGCCGTCGGGAGCGCTGTGGTCAGTGCTCCCGTTTTATCATTTAGTATCTCAGGTTCAGATATTAGAGCCACAATTGCAGCGGTTGTAATCCGAGATGCTTGGTGAAGCGAGAATGACTTGGTTTGTAGATATGGCAGCGATGTCGGATCGAGTGATTCTCAATCAAGAACCGGCAGCAAAACATGCAAACCAAGGCATGAAGCCATTACCCATACAAAAAGAAAGGAAAAGAGTCTTTATCACAGAGTTTAACTCGTCAGCGATATGTATCCATGCATACCCATGTATAAACCAACTGCACTGATCAAGACGCCCGATAAGTAAGGAGCTCGACGTGCAACATCATTCAAACCGCTCCATTTAGATGTCGCTTTTTGCACGCCCACTGCTGCCACAACGCCAACTGCAACCAGAGTCAAGGCTAAGCCAATACTGAATGACACAACTAAAGTCGCACCAAGAGTCATTGCCTTAAGCTGCAAACAGATAAGCAAAACCGTTACCGCAGCAGGGCATGGAATCAAACCACCCGTTAATCCAAACAGCAGAATTTGCCCATTCGTCACGTCTCGATTCTCAAAGCGTTTTTGAATGTCTAAAGCGTGAGCGCGTTCGTGAGCATCTTGATATTCCTTATCTTCGCTTTCTAAATGAGAACCAGGACGAAAATGTACATCAAAGTCATGGGTATGATCATGGTGCCCGATGCTCAAAGTGACAGAAAGTCCATTAGAGACTTCAATGCAAGACGCCGATTCCAAGTATCCATCACGCTCTATAAAGTGATAAATATCAGCAGGTTGATAACCATCACTCGATACCGAAACCTTGATACCTTCAGCAGTTAAAGGTTTACCGCTGAGTGTTCGCAACTGGAAACGGTGATGCTCCCCTTCCTCTGTAATCGAAAGCGAAACATGCCCATGTCCTGTATCCACAACTTGCGTCGTCCAATCGCGAGCATGATCCTGAGCTTTGTTCCAAGCTCGCTCATCGCTCCATGTCCGCCAAAACATCCATACGCCGGTTGTCACGATAATGACCCCAGAGATAAGTTGCATCCATGGTTCAGCCGCTTCAGCGGTGAATTTCTGGCTAATATACATCCCGCCAACAGCGATTAACCATACAATTGCAGTGTGAGAAAGTGTGGCAGCTAAACCCAGCATCACGGCTTGTTTGACCGTTCCTTTCACCGCGACAATGAACGCCGCCATCATCGTTTTAGAGTGCCCAGGTTCTAAACCATGCAAGGCGCCAAGCAAAATGGCACTGGGAATAAAGAACCACCCATTACCTTGTTGTAGTAACGCGACAAAATCCATTGTTGTTCTCTGTTATTGATTCTAATTTATCGCAAACTATACTCCCCCCTAGTATTAAATACTACCCCCCAGTATAAATTGAGTGCTACATTATCAGTTAGAATAACTCGGCCCGTAACTTAAAGAAGATAAGACATGTCGCATACAACCAGAGATCAAAAGAAGCTCAACACTCGAGTCAGTAAAATACAGGGTCAGGTGAATGGACTTAAAAAAATGCTGGAAGAAGAGCATGAATGCCAAGATGTGTTGCAGCAGATTGCCGCTATTCGGGGAGCAGTAAATGGTTTGATGCGAGAAGTAATTAAAGGTCACTTACTTGAACACGTCGTACTTGAGGAAGACAAAACTCAACGTGAAAAAGATATGGAAGTCGTATTAAAAGTACTGGACTCTTATATAAAGTAACCCTACTTCGCTAGAGTAAAATCACTAGAGTTAAACTCGAATAGAACCTTTATAGGTAATCTCTTACTAAGCGGGAAATAACAATTCCATTTCATATTGATTAAGTTGAAAACGGAACCTATATCGATTCAATTTAAATAGTTTATTTATAAGAACTAAAACGGCCCAAACATAGGGCCGTTCATATTATTAAAAAACTCTAAACTATCTGATAAAAATACATATTGTGATAGGTTTTTACTTTATGGAAGAGTACAAGTAAACCTTTATACCTCTTGTAATTCGACGTGCTTAGCGCTGTAAGATTTTGTAAATGCAACACACCCCAAAAGTACAGCAAGTGGTAACACAGGATCAAAGATTGAACCATGAGATCCGAAGAATAAGTTAAGAATCATGACTAATGAACCACCAATAGCCCAAGCAATTGTTGTTGGAATAGTCCAAATAATGAGTTGTTTCTTAACCTCAGTCACCCCCATTAATCGATTAACAATATGGAATAGCGAGTCATTAAAGTAGCCAGCAAATAGAGATCCCATCGTAGCTGCCGTCGCTGCGAATAAAAGGTTAACGTCAGGAATATTTACTAAAACTGGGGCAGATATAGAAGCAGCGGTTATCATGGAGACTGTACCAGAGCCCTGAATAATACGAACTAACGTCGCAATAATAAATGGAATCATAACCGCAGAAATAGGAAGCCCTGCAACTTGGTTAGCAATCTCTGCGCCCGCACCCGTTTCACGCAATACGGCACCTAACGCGCCACCAGCTCCTGTTACTAACAAAATGATGCCACAAGTGGAGATTCCTTGTTCCATCTTTTCATTCGCTTCTTCTTTGGTAAGGTTATTACCCAATGTGTAAACCGCTAGTAACGTCGCTATTGATAGTGCAATAGTAGGGCTGCCGATAAAAGCGATAAATTGACCAAATGTTGTTGCAGTCAGCCCTTCGAAACCGAAAGTCCCCTCTAATAAACCCATCACTGATTTCGCAAGTATAAGTAAAATAGGGATAATAATTGGAGCGATAGATTTACTTAAAGATGGTAGGTCTTTCGCTTCTTTACTTGCAATGTACTCTTTGTGATCATTAATCAGTTGCTCACTAGACTTCGAGAAATGTTCGGTTGGAATGAATTCAGGAAACTGCTTTTCTAACCATCTTGCATACCAAACAATACCCATGACACAAGGCGCTGCGATCATCAAACCAAAACCTAACATGCTGGCAAGATCGACACCAAAGATACCAGCAACGCCCAAAGGCCCTGGAGTCGGCGGAATAGCGTGATGCGCTACGACCAAGCCGCCCGCCAGAGCAACCGTAAGCGTTAAAATCGAGCGATTGGACGTTTTTGACAAAGACTTCGCAATTGGATAAAGAATGATAAGCGCGCTATCCACAAAGATTGGGATGCTAACAATATAGCCAGTTACAGCAAGAGCGGCCTCTTCTTTCTTTTTTCCTAACCACTTTATAAAATTATAGGCAATACTTTCTCCTGCTCCAGAAGCCTCTAAAATAGCCCCCATCATAACGCCGAGACCGATGACAATCCCTATACCGCCTAATGTTCCACCAAATCCTTTGCTAACGGTCGCAATCGTGTCGTCAACACTTAACCCACCAATAATACCTGCGATACATGCCGCAATTAACATCGCAATTAACACATGTACTTTTGTACGTAATACAAGAAAAACAAGGACTGATACGGCTACTATTAGTCCAATTACTGAGGTTGGTAACATTAGACAATCTCCATATTGTTAACAGAAATAAATTGTTGTAATACATCCTTGAAATTACTGTCTGATTTAAATCCAAGCTCCAGTTCTTTAGTACAATCAATTTTTTGTGGCCAACTACTCACAATACGATCAATACCCGCATCATGCTCATAGGTAATATAATTAGAAAGTTGTTTACCCATTAGAGTGTCCATTGTTTGAATCATCTCAGCTGGTGTAGTTTGAATACCAGGTAAATTAAGCGTTCTATAGGACAGATTATTTAACTGCTCATAAGGCATTAGCCCTGCATATTGAATATTGTCCACCACTCTAGACGGGCTCGATATCCAAAGTTTTAGCGTAGGGTCTACAGGACAATTTGATTCTTGAGCATTCAAAGGCTCACGAATAATTCCGCTTACGAAAGAGCTAGCGGCAAGGTTTGGTTTCCCAGGGCGAATACAAATAGTCGGTAAACGTACGGATACAGCTTTAACAAAGCCTTTACGGGCATAGTCGTTCACCAATAACTCACCTATAGCTTTTTGCGTCCCGTAGGATGACTGAGGATGAAGTGCTGTTATTGGTGTAATCGTTTCCGGAAGATCACCACCAAATACAGCTAAAGATGAAGCAAACGTAAAACGAATATTAGGGTTTACTTTACGGCAACGCTCAAGCAATAACTGTGTGGTCGTCAGGTTTACAGCTACGCCTAAATCAAAATCTTGCTCAGCATGGCTCGATACAATTGCCGCTAAATGAAAAATGTGTGTCGTTTCGGCAGTAATAACTTGGTCTATATTTTCTCGCTTTGTCATATCCATGACTAAAGAAACGACTCGGTCATCAATGCCCTCTAAGCGCGACTTTTGAATGTCGACAATAGTAATACTTTCAGCTTTGTTTTCTTTTAGTAGTGATTTGGCAAGTAGGGTTCCGAGAAAACCCGCCCCTCCAGTTATGATAATATTCATAGTCACGACCCTTTGTTTTTGTAATTGGTTTCAAGTTATTTATGGATAGAAATTAAAATTGTTATAGGTATGGTTTAACCCAACTAAGGCCCAGCTGCGTGCTATGCCTTGGGTTGTATTCACAACCGATCCAGCCTTGGTAACCAGAGTCATCCAAAACATTGAATAGGTGTGGGTAATTCAGTTCGCCTTCCGATGGTTCGTGCCTTTCAGGCACAGAAGCAATTTGAATATGGCCTGTGTATGGCGCCACATCGCGAATCAACGTACTCAGATCACCGTCCATAATTTGTGCGTGATAGAGATCGAGCTGCAATTTCACGTTTGGACGAGCCACTTGTTTGATGAGTTCCACAGCTTCACGTTGATGTGCAACAAAGTAGTTCGGTACATCGCGATTGTTGAGTGGCTCGATCATCAGCTCAACACCTTGCTCGGCAAACTTATCCGCTGCATAACGAATGTTTGAGATAAAGGTTTCAATATGCTGATCACGAGTGAAGCGTGAATCAACAATGCCAGACATAGCGTGAACCTTTTTACAGTTCAGTGCCTTGGCGTACATCAGCGCAGTCTCGACGCTCGTTTTAAATTCATCCTCACGCCCCGGAATAGCTGCAAAACCTCGTTCACCTGCATCCCAATCACCTGGAGGCATGTTGAATAACGCTTGCTCAAAACCAAACTGCTGTATCTTGCTTGCTAGTTCTTGCGCTTCGAATGCGTATGGGAAAAGGTATTCCACCGCTTTGAAGCCCGCTTGGTGTGCTTTTTCGAAACGATCTAGAAAAGGAACTTCTGTGAATAACATTGTCAGATTTGCCGCGAATTTAGCCATTACTTACCTCTCCCTTTTAGGTCTTGAATCTCAGTATCCGTTAAGTAGCGGATGTTGCTGTCTTTAAGAATGAACGCTAGCTTCGCTGTCTCTTCTAGCTCTTCTGCGTTATCCACTGCATCTTCAAAGTCCGTACCCGTGATCACTGGACCATGGTTCGCCAGGAGGAAAGCTCGGTAGTCACTTGCCCGCTGCGCAAGTTCTTCAGCAATCTGAGGGTCGCCCGGGCGCAGGTACGGAATCACTGGCAGTTCGCCAATGCGCATTACAAAGTAAGGTGTGAAAGCTTTGATGGCATTCTCGCGATCTAAACCTTCAAGACAAGAAAGCGCCGTCAAGTAAGTAGAATGTAGATGCACAATCGCATTACACTTTGAGTTATTTCGATAAATCGCCAGATGAAAAGCCACTTCTTTTGATGGCTTTTCACCAGAGATATGGTTGCCATCAATATCCACAACCGAAAGCTCTTCAGCAATCAAGCGGCCGAACGAAGAACCAGTTGGCGTTGCCAGAAAGTGTCCATTAGGCAGTTTTAGAGAAAGGTTGCCAGCGCCGCCAGTCGCATAGCCACGTTCAAACATAGAGCGCGCCATAGTGACCATTTGCTCTCGCAGTTGTTGTTCTGTCATCAATTCTTTATTCATCACAACCTCACCTATTCAAAAAACGACTGTGCTTTGGCAAAGAAGTGTTCATCGCCGAAGTTGCCCGATTTCAGAGCCAAAGAAAGCTCGCCTTCAAGTGACTTCACCCAAGGTACACCTGGTGCGATTTGAGGACCGATATGAAAACCTTTTACGGCTAGGCTTTGGGTTACAACCCCTGAGGTTTCCCCACCCGCAACGATGAAATTTTTCACACCGTGCTGCTGAAGTTTGATTGCAAGTTGGCTAAAGAATTGTTCAACCGCGTGGCTTGAAGCATGCGCGCCAAACTCTTGTTGAATCGCTTTTAACGCCGCTGCATCTGCGGTTGCGTAAACCAGTGGTGCGAACTCGCTTTCGATGTTGGTCATGACCCAATCAAACACTTGATTTGAGTAGTCTTCTTCCGTCAGACACGCCTTCACATCAATAGCAAAGTGTGGCGCTTTTTCTTTGTAAACAGCGACCTGTTGGTTGGTCATGACAGAACAAGATCCAGATAACACAACGGTTGGTGCTTTTTTAGGGTTCCCCTCTTGCTTCGCATCACTTTGATCTTCAAGGCTCTCTATCCAGTTCTTAGCAATACCCGCAGCCAAACCAGAACCACCAGTTACCAGTTTTAGAGACTTCGCCGCTTGGCCAAGTGTGACAAGATGCTCTGCATTGAATGCATCAACCACTGCGTAGCGGTTGCCTTGTACTTTTAGCTCTTCAAAGCGCTCAATTACCGCTTTTGGACCTTGTTCAATTATTTGGAAGTTCACCAGGCCAGATTTGCCTTGAGATTGAGCATCCATCATACGAACTAGGCTTGAATCAGTCATTGGTGTCACAGGGTGATTACGCATACCTGAGTCGCTTAGCAAGTCTTGGAATACAAATAGATGGCCGTTGAAAACTGTGCGACCATTCACTGGTAATGATGGGCAGACAATGGTGAACGCTTCACCTAGCTCTGCAAGCAGTGCATCCGTTACAGGACCAATGTTACCTTCTGCTGTGCTGTCAAACGTTGAGCAGTACTTGAAGTAAAACTGCTGACAGCCATTTGCTTGCAGCCACTTAAGCGCCGCTACTGAATCCTCGATTGCCTCATCTACAGGACAAGAGCGAGATTTAAGACTGATCACGACCGCATCTGCGTTTACATCAATCTCTTCTTTTGGAATACCGTTAAGCTGAACTGTGCGCATGCCGTTTTCTACAAGAAAACCTGCGATGTCTGTTGCGCCAGTAAAGTCGTCTGCGATAACGCCTAATAACATCATTTTTTCTCCGTTTTACGTGCGCTTATTTCTGTTTGTTTTCTACACCTGGAAGCTCAATACCATCAAAAATCTTGATAACGGCACTGTCGTCCTCCTGGCCAAAACCAGCATTGCTTGCACTCAAAAACATGTTTAGTGCTGTGCTTGATAGAGGAAGTGGAAATTTGAGATCTTTTGCTGTGTCCGATACGAGGTTTAAATCTTTCACAAAGATGTCGACCATAGATTTAGGGGAGTAATCACCATCAACCACATGCTTCATGCGGTTCTCAAACATCCAAGAGTTACCCGCTGCATTCGTCACCACGTCGTACATCAGGTCAAGAGGAATGTTTGCACGTGCCGCTAATGCCATTGCTTCAGCACCAGCTGCGATATGAACACCTGCTAGCAATTGGTGGATAATCTTCACAGTTGCGCCTAGGCCAATCGCTTCACCGATGTTGTAGACTTTAGCTGCCGTTGCGTTGAGTACTGGTTCAAGTGCATCAAATGTGCTTTGCGCTCCCGACGCCATAATAGTCATCTCACCTAATTCTGCTTTTGCAGCACCACCAGATACCGGTGCATCAAGCATCACAAGATTGTGTTCTGCCAATTTCGCTTCAATTTGTTTTGCGTCTTCTGCTGAGATGGTTGCTGAAACCATTACTGGCGTATTCGGCTTAAGCGCTGTAGCAAGACCGGTTTTGAACAAGACCGTGTTAACTTGAGCTGCGTTCACAACAAGAACTAGAACCGAATCAAGCTTATCTGCAAACTCAACTGCATTTGTAGAAACAGCTTTTGCACCGAATGAACCTAACTCTTCAAGCGCTTGAGAATTTAAATCGAAACCATAGACATCTAGGCCTGCACGCACACATGACTTTGCGGCGCCCATTCCCATAGAGCCTAAACCGATAACACCTACAGATTGAACTTCACTCATAAAAACAATGCCTTCTGGTCTATTAAACTTTGTTAATTCTTGTTTGGTTGATGTGATTATATGTGAAGATTAATACTAAGACCTCGCTTTGAATCACATTTTTTCACACAAATTAACAATGTCGTGATATATACCTCTTTATGGGCAGAGATATTCCGAGCAGTTAACACAAGCGAAGGCTGTTCTTACAACGTTGAGAACATAATTCACAGATATTCACAACAAATGAAAAGATTGGTAGGATACTGAAAAACAAGAATATAGAAGTGAAACTATGATCCCAGCAGAACGTCAAAGAACCATATTATCCCTGTTATCACATCAAGAAGTGTTAAGCATTTCAGATTTAACCGACCACCTTGGCGTATCACATATGACCATTCGTCGTGATATCGTGAAGCTTGAATCCTCAGGTAAAGTCGTTTCTGTTTCTGGTGGAGTGCAACTCGCTCAAGCTCTACATTCCGAACTTTCCCATGATGCGAAGGTCGAGCAACAAGCGGATGAAAAAATTCAAATTGGTAAGCTGGCGGCTACGTTAATTGGTCAAGACGCTACGATTTACTTGGATGCGGGAACAACCTCTCTAGAAATCGCCCATCAAATAGCAAATCGTAATGATCTTTTAGTGATCACCAATGACTTCTCTATTGCTGCTTTCCTTATGACGCACAGTGAATGTGAGCTTTACCACACTGGGGGAAAAATTGACCGCGAGAACCAATCCACCATTGGAGGAAAAGTCGCAGAGTTCTTGAATGGGCTAAATATTGATATCGCCTTTATTTCGACTTCATCTTGGAGCTTGAAAGGCTTATCAACACCTAATGAAAATAAAGTTCTCGTTAAAAAAGCAATCATCAAGGCGGCACAAACCAATTATCTGATCTCAGACTCAACTAAATACGGTCAGATAGCGAGCTTTCATGCATTAGACATCGAGCAATTGGACGGAATTATTACCGATCGAAACCTATCCGAAGTGGTCACTCAAGAATTAACGGATAAAGGATTACGTGTGTATAAAGAGTAACACTACCTAAACATCTGAGTTCGCGTAACTTTTATACTCGTTAATTTATAGGTGCTTCCAATATACATAGACCGTGCTGTGTACTTTCTGGCAGAAAACACATCCTTTTGTTTTCTAAATTACCAAATTACTGATTACATCTGGATATGGAAGCTCACTTCGCTTTATCGCTGCTCGTCACTTGTCATCAAAAATCAAATTCACCGCAATTGCCATCAAAACCAAGCCTGAGATTGGTAGTAAGACACCTAATGGCGAGCGCTCAATGTAAGGCAGATTCTCTGCAATCAATAAACCCCACTCAGGTTCAGGCGGCTTAACGCCAAGTCCGATAAAACTCAGAGACGTCAGGCTGAGCGTAATGTATGGCAAACGCAGAAACGCGTGACGAATCAATGGCGGCAGCACATAAGGCAACAAGTAGTAACGGAGTACTCGCCACTGACTAGCTCCCCAAATAGGCGCAAGATGCGTGTAAGGCTGCGCTTTGGCTTCCATCAACAAACTTGAACAGTGCGCTGCTAATGGTGCCCATGACACCATAACAATAGCAATCAAGGCACTGTTTGGGTTCATCCCCGTTAGACCAGCAATCAACAGACCCGCCACAATGTATGGCACACCTTTGGTGAGCTCAATTAAGCCTTGGCTATAACGAGTCACGAAGCCGAGCAGTAAACCAATCACTAAACTTAGGAACGTTGCGATGATGCCCATTTTGATTGTCGACATCATACCGCCGCCAACGCGAGCAAGCAGATCTCGCCCGACCGCATCAGCACCAAACGGTGCTGTTAAGCTTGGCGATTCAAGGCGGGTAAATTGGATAGTGTAAGGATCGCGCATTAACGCCCATCCTGCACAACCAATCAGCAAGGTAAAGATTGTGGCACTGACGATACGTTTGGTGGTGCTTTGGGTAAAACGGAACGTACTGTGACTGCTGATCAACTTACCACTTGTGACACTGTGCCCGAGTAACCAGCGTTGCAATAAGATGCTCGCACTGCTGATCAACATCGAGAACACCAGCAACACCAACAAACCACCTTGCAGCATCGGCAGATCTTGTGATTTCGCTGCGCCTAAGATTAGTCGTCCGATACCCGGAATGGAGAACACTTGCTCCACAGCAACCGCGCCGCCGGTCAAACCAATCACCGTCATTGCGATTTGAGGAATCAAGTTACTAACGGCGCGCCACAAGGCAAAGCGTAAGATTTGAAACTTACTGACGTTCGCCGATAGCCAAGTGATCACCCAAGGCTCATCTAATACTCGCTTGAGGCTGTCATTGAGCAAGCGCCCGAACAAGCCAGCCGCAGGCAATGCCATTGCCAAACTTGGTAGCCAGAGGTTTTGTACGCCTTGCCAACCATAAGGCGGGAACCAACCCAACCAAATGGAAAACACCATGATCAGCAATGAAGCAATCACGTATTCAGGCAATGAGACCAACACCGAACTGAGCGTGTCATGATGCTTGTCTAAACGATTCTGTTGCCAACGACGCACAGTGTAAAGTACGCTCGCCATGCACATTACAAATGCCATGCCTAGCGCTGTAAGCATCAGTAATAGCGACGTTTTTGCGGTTTGTTGAACGCTCTCCATCACGGATGCGCCACTCACCCAAGAGACACCTAAGTCACCTTGCATGGCAAGCGTCAACCAATCCCACAATCGCTCAGCAGCGCTGCGGTCAAGTTGAAGATCTTCTCGAATTGCTTGCAGAGCTTCTGCCGTCAGCAATTGTTGAGCACCCGCACGAGCACGGAGGATTGATTGGCTTGGGTCGATACCGGCAATATCCGGCATCAAACCCACCAGCACAACCACTACCCCGAGTGACAGGAAGCGCGACAAAAAACGCGTAAACCATTCAGGCATACAAGCGCTCCAACGAGAACGCATGTGGGCAACAGACGACATCGAGTTAGTTCACCTCAGTAAACTGGTCGATCAGGCGACGCTCACGTGGGTCACGTTGTGCGTTCTTCACGCGGTCACTCTCACCTTGGATTACACGCTCGTGAAGCAGTGGAATCACAGCGTATTGCTCAAGGATTTTGCTTTCTGCTTCGATGATCGCTTGTTGGCGTTTCTCACCCAACGGCTGACGATCAGCATGTTTCAATGCTGCGTCCACCTCTTCAGAGCAGAACTGACCTAGGTTGTAAGAACCTTTACAGCTAAAGTCACTTTGCATGTACGCCACTGGGTCACCAGAATCCAGCACCGTTGCACGTGACAACAAGAACGCATCGAACTTACCTGCTAGTGCATCGTTTTCGATTTGTGCGTATTCACGAACGTCTAGTTCAACCACAAAGCCAGCCGCTTCAAGTTGTTGCTTTAGCAGCACCGCTACTTCTGGCAACTCAGCACGGTCGGTAAATGTACCGATGGTGATCTTCTCACCGTTCGCGTGGCGCATTTCCATGGTTTCCATACGAGGGTTCGCATCACGAATTGGTTGAGCCCATGCCAATGCTGGACCTAACAGACCTTTTGCTGAATCGGCGTGGTTCTCGTAAACCGTTTTGATGATTTGCTCACGGTTAACCGCTTGAGCCGCTGCTTTACGCAAACCAAACTGGCTAAACACATCTGATTTATTGTTTAGGTAAAGCGTGTTGGTACGTGGCATTGCGACTTCGTGCAGCTGTGAAGATTCCATCATCGCGATTTGCGATACAGGAACGGCTTCGACTACATCCGCCTCACCGGTACGCAGTGCAGCAGCACGAGCAAAACCGTTTGGTACGTATTCAGCGAAGATGCTGTCTACTTTCGCTTTTTCACCCCAGTAACCGTCAAAACGTTTCAGTTTCGCGCTGGTTGTCCCGTTGATTTCTGTCAGAACGAATGGACCCGTACCCGCATTGATTGGCACAACACGACCGTTTTCTTGATATGCAGCACCCGAAAGGATCGCTAACTGTGGGCTAGATAGACGGCTTGGCAACAATGGATCGTTAAAGGTCGTTTTGATTTCAACAGTGAAGTCGTCCAGTGCGCGAACTTGCCATTCGATACCATCCAAAATACGTGGCTTAGGTGCGGCATCTAATGCTGTTTGTAGAGAGTTCACAACCGCATTGGCATCAAGGTCAGAACCATCGTGGAATTTCACGCCCTTACGTACCGTAAATTGCCACGTCATCGGGTCAACTTGTTCCCACTCTGTTGCCAGCATAGGCTCTGCTACCGACTGATCGTTTAGGTTCACCAGCGTTTCTGCCGTGCTCCAACGTGACAGTTTGAACGCGTCATCTGAAAGTGGCGACAAACCTGTGCGTGGTGGTTGCATCATGGCAACGCGAATTTCCGTTGCTTGCGGTGCAGCTGCTTTTTCCGCTTCTGGCTTGCTTTCGCCAGAGTCAAAACAACCCGTCAACAGTGCGCTTAAAGCCAGCGACAAAGCTAACTTGGGAGTACTAAGGTGCATAAGAAACCTCTCCAATGGTTTTTGTGAATTCATTACTTTTGTGTTGAGCGCTCATCAAGGCTCTCGTGATCAAGTGTGATGGGTTATTTGTCACGTTTTGTGCCGTTCCGTGCTCGACAACGCGTCCTTTGTCTAACACCAGGATTTCATCGCATAGGGTTTGTGCCGCATCGAGGTCGTGTGTCACCAAAATCAGGCGCATCTGACGACTCTTTTGAATGCCTGCCAACAAGTCGAGAATCTGTTTACGACTGACGGGATCTAGGCTGCTGGTTGGCTCATCGGCAACCAACACGCAAGGCTCAACAATTAAAGCTCTGGCGATAGCCACACGTTGCGCTTGCCCAACCGATAACTGCTGCGGGTTACGATCCTGCAATGTGAGATCCAAACCGACATCCGCCAAGACCTTTTCCACCTTCTCATTGAGCTCTTGCGTCAAGCCAATATTGCTTAGCGGCTCCAGTAAGATCTGGCGAACGGTGTAGTACGGATTCAAGCTCGATTGCGGCTCTTGTGGGATCAGCTGAATGTGCTGACACAACTCTTGTCGCTGCTTAGCCGAGCTACGCGATAACGGATAACCACACACATACACTTCACCAGATGTGGGTTTACGAAGACCAAACAGAAGCTCAATCAAAGTCGATTTACCCGCGCCAGAAGGACCAACAATCGCAATGTTCTTTGTGTCGATGGCAAGATCCAATTGTTCGAGCGCTTTGAACGGTTTGCCCCCTAACCAACTTGGTTTGGAGTAATAGTGAACACTGGCTTGCTCAAAGCGAACTTCCGCCGATTTAGGCTGCGTGTGCCCGCTCAAGTTGTGCTTAGTCAAAATAGGCTCCAGAGATGAGGTTAAGGCAGCAGTTGCGCAAGTTGTTGGCAGAAAGGATGCGAACTTTGCTGAATGGCTTGCCATGGTGCGCCATAAGCCACCATGGTGTTGTCCGCTATCACCAAGACTTTGTCACACGCCAAAGCCGCAGATAGATCGTGCGTGATCAACAAACCACTGATGTTGCGTTGCTGAACACTGCTGCGGAACAACTCAAGGATCTCCGCTTCGGTGATTGGATCGAGCGCACTGGTGGGCTCATCAGCGATGATCAAGTTGGCACTACCAAGCAATGCAATGGCAATACAAATACGCTGGCGCTGGCCACCAGATAGCTGACTTGGATGCTGCGCCAATGCTGCTTTTGGAGCCGCAAATCCGAGTTGAGACAGCAAGGTCGTCACCGTTTCTCGGTTTGCTGAAGACAAACGTGTTTTGTTGCCCGTCAATGCCAAACACAGTTGTTGCTCGACAGAGGCCAATGGATTCAGTGCTTTAAGTGCATCTTGGAAAATGACCGCAGGACGCTGAGATTGACTCCGTTGCAGCATGGCAGTTTGTGCTACCTCACTGCTGTTAAGCTGGATACTTCCGTCTACCCAAATATCTAACGGCAAAAAACCTGCGACGGCTTTCGACAACATGGATTTACCAATGCCGGAAGGTCCCATAATGGCAAGAACTTCACCTTGAAACAGCTCAAAAGAAATGTCTTTGAAGAGTGTGCGCTCTGAGTCTGTAAGGCTGAGATTATTAACGGAGAGTACTGGTTGAGAAATCACGGCATCAAACTAAATGTAATAATATAACATCACAAATAATATCATGCGGGTTAAAGCAAGGAAACCAGTCGGAGGGGTTATTTCATCACCTTTTTCAGATTTATCAACAAGGGCAGATGGCTCCACCCTTGTTATAAGAACATCTAAATTAGGTCTTTTGTGACAGTGTGAATTACTGACACTTTTGTTTGACTTGTTCGAGGTATGGGAACAAGAAGACAAAGCGCCCAACGTAGAACAGAGTGAATGCCAGCCATAAACCGTGGTTGCCCCAATATTGCACCGCAATAAATTGAGTCACTAAGAACAACACCATGGTTAGAAAGGTAGAGTTACGCACTGGTCGCGTCGTCCCTGTACCGGTAAAGATGCCGTAAAACGTAAGACCAAAACCAGCAACCAACGGGAATGCCAATAACCAAGGGCTCATGTCTAGATACAGTTCAACAAGGTTTGGCAAGGTGGTAAACAACATCACCACTTGGTGTTTGAACAGCACTAACAGCAAGGTCAAGACAACAACGAACGCCGCGGTCCATTGCGTGTTTAGCTTAATCACGTTATCAAGCAATGTCGTATTCTTCTGGCCTACCGCTTTACCTGCAAAGACGCTCGACGCGTTCGCTACACCGTCGAACATGTAGCTGACGATAAAGGTCACTTGCATCATGATTGCGTTCGCAGCAAGCACATCAGAACCAAGCTGAGAGCCTACACGCGCCATCATGTTGAAGAACACCAATAGACACACAGTACGAAGCAGCAGATCCATATTGGAAGACGCAATGACTTTGAGATCTTTACGCGTCATTTTTGCGGTCTGAATGTGATCAAACAGCGGGAAGCGACAGGTTTTCAACACCAGCACCGCACCAATAACAAACGTCGAGATTTGCGCGATAAGTGTCGCCACCGCAACACCAGCAATGCCCATATCAAAGTACAACACAAATACGATATCCAGCACGATGTTCAGAACATTACCAAACACTTGCGTGAACAAGGTTTCTTTGGCTTTCGCCTGCCCCATCAACCAACCAATCACGGTGTAGTTCAGCAGTACAAACGGCGCACCAAAGATCATGATATCGAAGTAAGTCTTAGCGTTTTCGGCCACGACTGCATCAGGGGAGATAATCAGCTCTGCCCCCATCCAAATCACGGACTGCAACGCAATGAAAATCAAGCCAAGGCAGAGCGAAAGCACGAAAGGACGCAATAAGCTACTCGCTTGATCCTCTGGGCTATTTTTACCTAATGCGATTGCACTTTGCCCGGTAGTACTGACGCGGAAGAAGCCAAACAGCCAATACAAGGTATTCATGATAACGGTGCCGATCGCTACACCACCAATCATCTCAGCCACACCGAGTTTACCGATCACCGCGGTGTCCACCGCCCCCAATAATGGTTGGGTAACAGTAGAAACGATGAAAGGAAATGCGATTTTAAAATAGTCTTTATGAGTCAGGGACATCTTAAATTATGAACAGGATTAATTTTTATAAGGTCGCTATCATATGCGAATGGCGCCCGAACATGAACCAAAGTTCGCCAGCAAGGAATAGCATTGATAATTGATACAACCGGCAAACGTATCCTCATATCAAAGCTTGAAATAGAATAACGACTTATGAGAAAAGCCAAGTTAACTGCATATAAATGAGTTTCTAGTTTGGAAAGATTGGCGTTTGGTGGAGCATGGCAGATCAGAATGTATCTGCCATGTCATAACGGTAGTGATTGGTGAAAAGAGACCGTACAGATGATATTTAATGCTTGTGGGTTTCATCTGACAATGTTTAGGTCGATACCAAGCCTTATGTTCTGTAAAGCACCTTTACAACATGCCAACCGAACTTGGTTTTAACTAGATGCGGCGTTAACACTTCGCCAGAAAAGCACACTTTGTCGAATTGAGGTACCATTTGACCACGGCGGAATTCACCAAGGTCACCACCGCGTTTGCCTGACGGGCAAGTTGAATACTTCTTCGCTAATGTCTGAAACTTTGCGCCTTTTTTCAGTTGCTTGATTATGTCTTCCGCTTGCTCTTTGTGCTTCACAAGAATATGTAATGCGGCTGCTGTATTTGCCATTGATCTATCTCTCACTATTCTGGTCGCGCAAGTGTACCCAATCCTTTTTAACAGACCAAACATTTCTTAATAATAGCTCAGCGGTAAAGGCCCAAATACACGAGGAATATAAAATCGTCTACATAATGAGTTTAAAATACAAACAAGTTTTGCTCAGTTAATCACTATTCTCTAAAAGATTGTCTAAAAAGCTCACATTTGTCTCTCCGATGGTTGAAGCCTTCGTCTGATAAGATTAGATTAGACACAATTCGGTGGTATTTATAAGGTTATTTTCATGGCAAAAGTCGTTAGCAAAGCGAATCAGTCTCAGGGCATGTTGATGTTTAAGCTCACCCTGCAACAGAGTTTCGCTATCGGTACGCTAAAAGTCCGTGAAATCGTCCCATACATGCCAACGACGAAGATCCCTTACTCGCATCATCACGTCATTGGAACCGTTACGATACGTAACTTAACAGTACCAGTGATCGATATGTCAGCGGCTGTTGGCTTTCGTCCTATAAGTGAAGAAGAATATAAAAGCTGCTACTTGATCGTGACAGATTGCTTGCGAACCGTGGTTGCTTTTATGGTTCGTAGTATAGAGAAGATCATTGAGTGCGATTGGAAAGCTATTGAAACGCCACCTCCGAGCGCTGGAAAAAATATTTTCGTGACTGGAATTACTCGCTACGAGGACAAAACTGTTCAAATGCTGGATGTGGAACTGCTACTTTCCAAAATTTATCCGCAGTACGAGAATTCAAAGATACCAATGCTGACAGATATTGAGCGAGAACGCCTAAAAGCACTCAGTATTCTATTGGTGGATGACTCTTCCATCGCTCGTAAACAGCTGTGTGACGCACTCGATAGCATCAATATTGGGTATCAAATCTGTAAAAATGGTTTAGATGCATTGGAACTGATGAAAAGTGACGCTGCGGCTCATCGCCCAATTGATATTCTGGTCAGCGATATTGAAATGCCCGGATTAGACGGTTATGAGTTAGCATTTGAAGTTCAGAATAATTCCTCTCTGAACCATTCATACCGCATTTTACACACATCGTTATCGAGCGAAATCTGTGTAGACAGAGCTCACCAAGTTGGCGCGCATGAGGCACTTGAGAAATTCAATGCAGGAGAACTAATCGAAGCGATGCTTCGCGGAGCAAAAGAGCTAGAAGCCAAAGCTATGACTTCTTAACTCTTATTGGACGAGTTGATTTGAGAATATAATGCAGTGCTTGTCCTACCCCTGATGCTCACATCCGCTAATTTCTCAGCTCACTTCTTTGGCATCGCGTAACTACGAGAAACGAATCCCGTCTCTTTGACTTGATGAGTATGATTAATATAAGAAGCTAGGCTGTAAAGTACATTCGCTAATAAGTTCGCGTATCGAAACAAAATAGGTGCGGGCTGCTTCTTACCTGTATGTTCAACGGCAACTAATGCTCGTACCGTTTTTTTAGCTTGGCAACGGCACAAATGCAATTGACTGGCTGCCGGGTGCCCTCCGGGTAGAACAAAGCCTTTGAAGCCACCATCAATGCGTTGCTTGAGCAAAGCATAATCGGCCTTTAACTCTTCAACTTCCGTCTCTGTAATCGCTAATTTTCCGCGAACCGAACCATTTAGATGATAAACATTAGGCTGTATTCTTGTCAGTATATCACGGCTAAACTCGTCCAACTCCATAGCGAGAACAAGGCCAATACGACTACAAAGTTCATCTGCTGTAATTTCAAAGTCACAAACCGGACTGTCCTCGTAAATAAACGGATAGCAAATCTCGCTCAATTCCTTGCTTACAGGTTTCATGCTTTTGTTCCAATATAAAAAAGGGAGTCAGTATAACCTAACTCCCTTTAAACGTTCATTATGCCAAATAATCGACATTCATATGATCGGTTTACAATCAGGCACTTTCGACTTTCTTGTGACCTTCTTGAAGGTGAACAAAATCGACTAAATCATCACCAGACACTTGATACGCCTGACCAAAACCTTTAACAAATAGCCCCGATTCTGGCTTTAAGTTGAACAAAACGAAATCCTCTAGCTGGCTTAGACCATCAATAATCTCACCAAAACGCTCTTTCATTTGTCCAACAACTTGTTGCCACATCTCTGTGTCTCGCTCAACTACATTTGCTACCGCATCAAAAGTTAAGCGCTTACGAGCAAACAGCTGCTTTGAAGACTCTTCATCTTCGATCATCATCAATGAAACATTTGGATTTTCTAAAAGGTTACGGGCATGACGAGCGATTTTAGAAATGAGAACGAAATAACCTTCCTGGTTTTGAACATAAGGCGCGTAGCTTACATTCGGGCGACCTTCTGCATCGACAGTTGCAAGCTGAAGTGTACGGCGCTCCTGACGAAACTCTTTGATCTCTGGCCCTAAACGACCTTGCAAACGCTCTTGTTTAACTTGTTGATCCATATTGATACCTGACTTTACTAATTAGTATTCGAGTTAAGCCTCGATTATGTTTGTGATTACTTTTTTAATTCGGCTTGTAGGGCGCGAAATGCGGTTACTTGCTCTTCAATCAACTCGCGCTTTTCGTTACGGCCTAAATAAACCTTGAAAATATTGCTTCCGCACTCCGAGAAAAAACCAAAATAGTGACTCTCTCTACCCATAAACGGTTTACTGACTAATGCGACATTTTTAACGTTATCTAATTTAAGGTGGCCGTGCAGTTCACCTTCTCTACCCATTAAATTGTAATAGCCACGCGCCACTTTTCCTTTTGGAAACGGCGCTTTAACTTCAAAGATAGAACCAAAAGAGTGGACGATGGTCGTCACCGGGCCAAAACCAACCAAACTTTCTAGGATGCTTTGCGCTTGCTCTCCTGGTGCAATAGCCACCATTTCCTGAGGTAGAGCCGCAACAACCTCAAACTCGGAAATGCCAAGACGCTCTGCCATCGCAGCTGGCAATAATTGTGGTTCTTGCTCTAGTAATACTTCAACTTGTTGCTTGATTGATTCCATTGTGTCTTCCGTTTTTGTTCAATTTGTTTTCATTAATTATTGGATGCTTTCGGTACGGTTTCGTTCATCTCCGACGTGAGTACCTGAATACAACTTTGAGCCAATGACACTGCCCAGAAGCTGCCTGCAAGAGTAAGGACTGCGCTACGTTCATGTAGTTGTACTAAGCCTTTCGCTTGCCACACTTTAAATAGAGGCAATAAAAACCCGAACGCGTCCTCTCCCATAAATGATGGAAGTTGATTTGCTTGAACAATGCCACGGTCAAACGCAGATTTGAGTGCAGAAAAAAGTGGTTCTAGAGGGCTTTGCTTCATCATCATCGCGATGGTGCTTTGACCTTCTTTGACCGCTTTAATATAGGTCTCTAGTGTGCGGTGTTGCATCATCCCGTAGCCACCGATATTACCTCCAGCACCACAGCCAATTGGCAATACCTCTGCATAAGTCTTGGCTAAACTATTGTATAAACTACGCTCGCGGTTATCGATTGCCCAATGGTTCACACTCAGTTGCTTCATATGGTGTTTGGCCATAAAGTTCACACCGAGCTCATACATTCCCGCTTTTTCTGGTGTGGTCGCAGGTGGCGGGATTTTTCCCTTTTCTACGAGGTTGAGCATGGGAGCTGACCCGCCAACCACTAACTGATACAAATCTAGTCCGTGTGCGCCAGTCGAGAGGAAATCATTTAAATCTTGCTCTAATACTTCTTTGGTTTGATAAGGTAAGCCATAGAGTAAATCGATAATGACCGGAATTTTGTCTTCTTTGGCGATCTCGCTCACTCGTTTGAGGACATCTTCCCTATCATCTAAACGTTTTGCGCTGCGGCGCACTTGTGTATTAAAACTTTGCACACCAAAAGAGAAACGATTAAACCCACCCTCTAAAGCGCCTTGATACAACTCATCAGAAAAGCGATTGATGCGGCCTTCTAAGGTGATTTCGCAGTCTGCGGCCAAAGGAAAGTGGTCTCGGATAGCCTGGCCTAACACACGAACCTGTATTGGAGATAAATCCGTTGGCGTTCCGCCCCCGATATATACGGCGTGAAAAATACCATTTTGTGTCCAAGGTAATGCCGCTTTCTCTCTAAGCTCCTGCATTAATGCTTCAAAGTACTCATCAACCAGTGTGCGACTTGCAGCATTTTGAAAGAAGTTACAAAAAGTGCAACGAACGCGACAAAACGGAACATGAATATAAAGACAGCGTTTATTGGTCGCTTTAATTGAGTTAGCCGTAATACTCGAAAAAATCGCCTGTTGTTGAGACGAGGGCACAGGTACGCTCGCTCCCCCGGCATGTGCAGAATGCTTCTTAACAAAAGCAAATCGCAATGGATCAGGACTATCACTGCCCAACACTGATTCATCAAGCTTATCGATATCGACGCTCATATATACTCGCTTAACTCCCATCATGTAAGGGATGGAAGCTGATCTTGAAAATTCTGCAAGAATCATAATTTGAGCGTAATGATAATGCAATTGATAATTGATCTTATTTCCATTGTAGGTAATAATCTGCCCAAGTTTTCATAGTTTCCCGAGATATTCCGTGAACGTACAAAGATATGTCATTGCAGGAGGTGCTTCCCTTGCCATCCATGCCGCACTTCTTTTTGTTTCTCAAGAGACAAAGGTGTTCGCGATGCCGGCTGGAAACCCAGCAAGTTCGGTAAGTCTAAATCTTGTGTCTGCTCCTCCCGCTGTCGAAAAATCTACACCAGAAAATGTAGCGCCACCAAAAGAGCAGCAGCCTCAAGACCAACCTGAACCAGAAAAGAAGATTGTAAAAAAACAGGTCGTCAAGAAAGACGCTGTTAAGAAGAAGGTAGTAGAGAAAAAACCAGAACCGGTTAAACAATCTAAACCTAAAACGGTCGAGCCCACCAAAACCGTAACAAAGCAAAAGGTTCAGCCCGAAGCGAAACCAAAGAAAAAAACGGAACCAGTGAAGAAAGAGACGGTAGCTCAACAATCCGCACCTGCGAGCCAATCCAAAGGGGCAACGTCTCAGCCTGTCTTGGTCGACAAACCAACGTTTGTGAGTCAACCAACACAACCCCGTTACCCAAGGTCTGCACAAAGACGCGGTATTGAAGGTGTAGCCTTGTATGAGATATGGCTAGATGAGAATGGTAACCAGATTAAACAGGTTTTGATTGAGTCTTCCGGCACAGAGTCGCTAGATGCCTCAGCACTTCGTGCGATCAAACAGTGGCAATTTACACCACATATTTCAGGTGGGCTAAAAGTCGCTCACCGAGTACAAGTACCTGTTCGTTTTAAGTTGGATGGATAATGGAACAACTACAAGAATTACAAACTCAATTTGGGCTGATGACATGGCCTTTGATCATTTGCTCAGCTCTAACCGTGATGATCATCGCCGAGCGATTATTCCATGTGTTAATTAGCCTTGGTGTAGGAAAGCGAGCCATTCGCCAAAAGCTCACAGGATTAGACCCAACAAATGGGAGCGAGCTTGAAGCACTTGCTGAAGAGTTGTCGAATAAGAGGCCGCTTCTGTACCGTGGTGTTGCGATGTTGCTTGCTCATCATTCTTTCTCGAAATCTTTAAGAGAAGATGCCGCAGGTATTTGGCTGCAAGAAAAACGCCATCAGCTGCATTCCGGCCTTCGTTTGCTGACGCTGATTGGTGTCATCAGTCCTTTAATTGGCTTGCTTGGTACGGTGCTTGGCTTAATTGACATGTTCAAAGGCATTGCGGTTTCAACGGGGAATATCACTCCGAATGATTTGGCTGACGGCCTAGGTCTTGCTATGCGCACCACTGCCGCAGGTCTCATTATCGCACTTCCTGCTATTTCAGGAGCGCAGATCATTGGTTTGTGGGCGGATCGTGTAATCGCCAAGCTTGAGCACACTTTAAACTACGTCAACTTATGGCTTGAAGGTATCTCGTTACAGCATGTCTCGCCAGACCACTCAAAAGTAACACTGCGCTCTTCTGGGAAGATTGAGGCTGCAACTCAATGATTAAAACACCACAAGAAAATAGTCGTAACGGTTTAACCCCCGATTTAACACCGCTGTTAGACATTATTTTTATCGTCATGGTTTTCCTGATGTTAACCGCAGCGGTCAAACTCGATTCATTAGACGTCAATTTACCGAGCACAGAATCTAAGGCTGTTGCAGATGTCGATAAGCAATCCATCACGGTAAATATTCTTAAAGACGAGCCTTACTGGGCTATTAACGGCAAGACATATATCGATTGGGACAACTTTACCCTCGCGCTGTTAGAAGAGAGTAAGTCAAGCGATAAACCGATTGTAATTGGAGCAGAAAAAACCGCGAATATTCAGTCGCTAGTACAACTTCTCGGCTTTTTACAAGAAAACGGAATTCAAGCTACTCAGTTACTCACTGAAGAGCCATCATAAAAATAAGTAAGATAGAGATCCTTTCAAAATGAAGAACATACGCATCACTATTCAAGCTGTTGTCACGGCAGCTCTTTCCCTACTTGCGAGTAGTCAACTTTTTGCCAATGAAACGCCATCCTCAGAGCGCGTTGTTAGCGCAGGCAGCGCCGTCACTGAACTCTTGCTTGAACTCGACGCTAAAGATAGCTTGGTTGCTATCGACGTCACCAGTCAATTACCAAAAGGAATGGAACTGCCTAAAGTGGGCTACCATCGTCGTCTTTCAGCGGAGGGGTTGCTCGCCTTACGTCCGACAAAAGTCATTGGTTCTGATGAGATGGGGCCGAAAACAACATTGAGCCAATTGAAATCGGCTGGCGTAGATGTAGAAATCGTTAATACTGATGCAAATGTCGAGGGCCTTTATCAACGTATTGATCAAATTGCGAACCTTATGGATCGCAAAGCTCAAGCTGAAAGCTTAAAGCAAGATGTCCAGGCGCAAGTACAAGCACTCAATGCAAACCAACCTGTTCAAGCGAAGAAAAAGAAAGTGCTCTTTCTGCTGATCCATGAAGGGCGACCTGCAAATGTTGCGGGCTCACAAACAACACCCGATGCAATTATTCAACTCGCCGGCGGACAAAACCCAGCCGCTACACAACTCTCGTCTTACAAGCCTCTATCCACAGAAGCGATGGTAGAGATGCAGCCTGACGTGATTCTTGTTAGTGGTCGCAGCTATGAAACGTTGGGTGGTGCCGATGCAATTTTAAAAGCAATGCCGCTTCTTGCTGCAACACCCGCTGGAAAGAACAAAGACATCATAACGATTGATGGCCATGCTCTGGTAGGTGGTTTGGGCCTTAAAAGCCTTGCAGAAGCTAAACGCTTGAATGCACTGCTTTACCCATAGAGACATGACATGTTGTTAAGACGCATCCCCCTTTCAACGACGTTATCAGTGCTTAGTGGATTTTTAGCATTTATTGCTATCGCCTCTATTACCGTTGGCCCAATGAACATTAGCTTTGCTGACAGTTTGCGTAGCCTAACGGGAGGCAGTTCTGATCTCGCTCCTCACATTCAGTTGGTCATTAACGAAATCCGATTGCCTCGCACCATTTTGTGTATGTTCATCGGCGCCATTTTGGCAATTTGTGGTGTGGTTATGCAGGGCTTGTTCCGTAACCCATTAGCCGAGCCTGGTATCATTGGTGTGTCTGCTGGCGCTGCTCTTGGTGGTGCATTCGCTATTGTTGTATTTGCTGAATTTAGCCAAAACTATCCGCAACTAATGAACTTAGCGGCTCTGCCTCTTTTTGCTTTCCTTGGCGGTGCACTAACGACTATTCTCGTTTATAAACTCGGCACAAGTAAGTTTGGTACCTCAGTTACAATTATGTTGTTAGCCGGCGTTGCCATCAGCGCGCTCTCGGGTGCTGCGATTGGCTACATGAACTTTATCGCAGATGATCAGATGCTGCGAGACTTGACGCTTTGGTCGATGGGCTCATTAGCTGGTGCAAATTGGTCAGGGATTGCTCTATCTGCTGTAACACTCGTCATCCTATTGCTCTGGTTTCAGAAGAAGTCGATGGCGCTGAATGCTCTGTTGTTAGGGGAATCAGAAGCAAGACACTTAGGAGTTCCGGTTCAAAAACTCAAACGTCAGCTTATTTTACTTTCTGCACTGGGTGTTGGTATTACGGTGAGCATCAGTGGTGCAATTGGCTTTATTGGGCTCGTGATTCCTCACTTAGGGCGCATGCTCGCTGGGCCTGACCATCGAACGCTATTACCAATATCTGCCTTAATGGGAGCACTGCTTCTTACTGCCGCAGATATGTTTGCTCGTGTTGCCGTGGCACCAGCTGAATTACCAGTTGGAATCGTGACCGCATTGATTGGCGCGCCCTTTTTCATCTACTTATTGTTCCAGCAAAAAGGGAAGATTTTGTAATGAACCAGATCGTTTTATCGGGGAAAAACATTTCGATGACGTATGGCAACCGTGTGGTGCTCGATGACATCAACATTGATATCCGAGCTGGTGAAGTGACCGCCCTACTCGGCCCCAATGGCGCAGGTAAAAGTACTTTGCTCAAGCTTCTATGCGGTGAGATCTCTTCGAATCATCACATCACCTACTTCGGTAAACAAAAGCATGATTGGGAGCCTGAAAAAAGCGCCAAACATATTGCAATGCTCCCGCAGCACAGCACCTTAACCTTCCCATTTCTAGCCAGAGAAGTCGTAGAGTTGGGGGCAATACCGCTATCACTGTCCAATAAAGAAACCACTAAACTGGCTTTACATTACATGGAACAAACCGACGTATTGCATTTAGCAGAAAGCCTGTACCCGTCTTTATCTGGTGGAGAAAAGCAACGACTGCATCTAGCACGAGTGATGACACAACTACATCAATCTGGCGAAAAACGAATCTTAATGCTTGATGAACCTACCTCAGCGTTGGATCTCGCCCACCAACACAACACGTTAAAGATTGCTCGTGAAACGGCAAAAGCACAAAACGCAGCGGTGGTTGTGGTGTTACATGACTTGAATCTAGCCTCTCAGTACGCAGACCGCCTTGTACTCTTGCATAACGGGAAACTAGTTTGTGATGACACGCCATGGAATGCACTAACGTCAGAGCGCATTGAGCAAGTTTATGGCTATCGATCTATTGTGACAAAACATCCGACGCTAGACTTCCCTCAAGTGCATGCCGCAGCATAAAGCGTATCTCCTCTAAGCCGTCTCTAAAACACTTTGATACGACAAAGGCCCGCAATATGAGAATTGCGGGCCTTTGCTTTGATAGTGGCAGAATTTGGTGCTTTAAAGGCTATTACTTGCTCATTTGGATCAATGATCGACCAATCAACCACTCAAGCTCTTTGTCACCACCCGCACCAAACTGGCTTTCAACCATTTTGTATAAGCGGTCAATACCATTAGCAGCAAATTCTTGCGCATTTTCAGCGGTGACAATGTGATGGAATAGCAGTCGTAAAATCGCGAGAAACTCAGCATCTTCCAGCGCTTTAATCCAACTTTGTGAAAATGCATTTAATCCTTTATCAAACTCTAAGTGTTCAATAAACATTTTAAAGATACGGCCATCCAGTGCGGCGGTGAAGTCCGTTTTCTTAGGGAAGTGATGGCTAATACCGGTACGCGATATACCTGTCTGCTGGCTTAGCGTCGTGTACGACATTTTGTCGTAACCTAATCTGAGTAGCTGATCAATAACGGCATCCATGATCTTTTGGATAGTGATTTCGGTATCTTCTTTACTACGCTTTGGCATATTTTAAGCTCTTCTCTTTGTAAATCCATCTAACTCACTATTAAATGAGGCCAGAATGAAATCATTCTTAGCATTATACCCGGCTCGCCGATGCGGTTCGATTAGCGAAAACCTAGAAATCAGGTTGCTAAGCGCTGCACTTGAAAGCGCTTTGGGTATATGTATTGCGACTATTTAATATCATGTCGAGTTCCAAACCATAACGTCTTTACACTGCGTAATGTGTAATTTTCAGTTATGTTTTTGTCAATACATGCTACTCAAAATAAGGCGAAAAGTTAGTCTCATCAAAACCTTGCGCCAATTATTCATCGAAACTATTCAAAGACCAAGAATGATAATTATTAAAAATAATCAATCAAGAAATAGTCTTATAAATTAACCATTAGTTCAACTGGACTGAGCAAAATCTCGTCACTATGTTCGTTAATTGATTTTAAATGTTGATATATATCACATTAACGTTCTTGATGATTTAGTAATCCAATCTTTAACCCTTACTTAACAAGTGCCTATTCTGTTCCTTTTTTACGCAAAAGTCGTCATTTTTGTAGATACAGATCAAATACCTGATAGAATACCCTTAGTATTTACAAGAGGATTCGTTATGAGTGTCGAATTAGAAAAAAACCAAGTATGTGAGGCCTGCGGCTGTGCTGGCGAGATTGGCTTTATCATCAAAGAAGGTGACGAAGTTGCCGACGTAACGGTTTTCGCACAGACAAAAACAGAGCTAGAGTCTGAACTACAAAAATACATCGAGCTCGCTAAATCAGTATGTGCTGATGTTGAATACAATGTTTCAGAAATAACCGAAGAATCGAACCAAGCGACGGCTCGATTCAAATTTGAAGTAAGTGCTGAAAAACTTATCTTTGAATTAAAAACTCGCTCACTCGCGCGTTAATGAAAAAAGCGAGCATGATGCTCGCTTTTTATTTTTCCAATCTCTTAATCTTAAACCGCTCTAAATGAAACAGACAACTTCGGCGCGTTTATTTATCTTTTTTGAACACGACCCACTTTAACGAGCCATTGGTTTCAAAATCGTTCTCAGCGGTACACATCAGTAATACGCCTTCAACATTAATCACGGCCCCTGTGGTGTAGGCTTTATCATCGTAGTAACAGATACGCTGACCTACCTTACCGTCAGCAACTATTAGCGCTTTGTTTTCTGGTGTACTGTATGATTTAGCAAAAACGGAACCCGACAGCAGTACTGCAAAAACACCAGCGGTAAAAATAGATACACTTTTTAACTTCATGAAAATCTCCTCAAACCTCAATAATACTAACAAGGACCCTTGTGAAGTTCTTGGAAGAATCTCATATTATTCAAATATCTACTGATATTTTTCTCACCTCTACACTTGGGTCTGCTTCACATTCAATCATTTAATTTATCTCATTTTAGTAAGCTTGAAGTTACTTAGCTCAGTAAAGAAGCGCACACTTTTAACGTGTATCTCTAATTTGAATATTTAAGTTATGAATCAAAAACTGTGAGCAAAAAATGCATAATAGGTTTATTTAAGTATAAGATAAGCACCTGTTGATCTCGGTATTTAACTAACTCTTTGACTATGCGTTTTGTTTCCCTATGCCTTACTTCAATCCTACTCTGCTCGTCTCCTTTGGCATATGAGCTAGATTACTATTCTAAGTTTGGTCACATCGATAATTACGGCAATCTTGATCTTAGAAACAAGCCTTACACCCAACTACCCTCTGGCCTAGTGGTAAAGGGCAACTTAAACATCTCACAAACCCCTATCAAAACCTTGCCTAAAGGGCTTGATGTTGAAGGCAGTCTGGAAGCAACTAACAGCGCACTCAAAGTTATTCGCTCAGGAACAAAGATAAAAGGCTATGCAAACCTACTAGGTAGTAAGATCGAAAACTGGCCTAAAGGCATCAAACTAGGCGGTTACCTAAATCTGACAGATACACCGTTAAAAGCGCTTCCAGCTAAACTTCGAGTAAAAGGTGATCTAAGTGTTATTCGCACTCCCATTTCTGAACTTCCTGAAGGATTGGTGGTTGATGGTAATCTTTATATTGGAGGATCAGCGCTGAAAGTATTTCCAGACACAATGACGGTGAAAGGGAATATCTATTTAGGTGGTAACAGGATCACCAAATGGCCTAGCAATTTAACCCTTGGTGGCGCCGTCGCACCTTAAAGAGCAGATAAACAAAAGCCCCGGCAGACCGAGGCTTTAAGGCATTCTGAATCAACGAGTTCAGTGACGAAAGTTACTCTTGGTTATTCACAGGATTGGCATAGCTCGCCACCAAATAAGGTCTTGCTCCTTCAGGTAGCTGATCCAACTTATCCGCGAGATGACGCTTAACCGCTTCCGTAATGATGCTCGAATCTTCATGCCCAGCAGCTAACAAGTTGATTGGGTACAATTTGTAGTTGTTGTGAATTTGGCGGTCGATTTCACCAGCAAGAGCTTCCGGCGTTTCAAACTCTTGCTCAATCACATCACCAAACGCAACATGTACACGGCCTTTATAGCCAACGATACCTTGAATGATGCTTTCGATATCTTCAAATTCGCCTTTTTCATAGCGGCCATTTTCTGCTTTTTCGTACAGCTCTTTTGCTTTGGCAATGTCACATGGATCATTTTCATAGGCAATCGAGACAGGAACGATTTTCAGAGAACGCGTGTACTCACCAAAGCTGATCTTTTGTTTACGACCTTCAACATGGAACATTTTTAAAATCGCAGGATCAGTAAAGTCGTTTCCATCTTTAGCACGGCCTTCCTTTTGGGCAATCCAAATTGAATTGCCAGTATCAAGCGAATGTTTGATATAGCTTGACAGTTGTCCCAATGCTTTCATCATTTCTCTAGGCGCTTTAGCAGAGCGCTTAACGATGAAGCTCTTATTGAGTCGCATCAATTCTGTCGCACATGGCTTCTTCAGCAGGTTATCGCCAATCGCTATACGAACTGTACGGTGCCCACTTTGGTACAAGCCATAGTTTACGAGCGCAGGGTCCATCGCAATATCACGGTGGTTAGAAACGAATAGGTATGACGTGTTTTTATCCAGCTTATCCAAACCAGAAAAAGTGACGCCATCCGTTGTCTTATTCAATGTATCTTTCAGATACTTCTTCACTTCAATCTGAATTGCTTCGACAGAATCAAGCTTGCTCCACTTAGCTTTCAGGTAGATGCGCAGGATCGGGCTCATTAGCGTTTTGAACCATGCTGCTTTATTAGCAAAGCGATGTTCTAGGATAGCAGTGATAAATTCATCATCTTGGATTAGACGATCCAGCGCTGCTGGAATTTCTTCGTCGTTGTAAGGACGAATTTCAATATAAGGATCGGTATTGGCTGTCATTGTTCATTACATATCAAAAAAAGCTGGCACATTTTACGCATAGTTTTGCTGACAAGCAGCATTTCAACCCATACTTTTAACATGGTCATACCAGTTAAGCCACCATTTATCATGCTAAAAAATTCTCTCAGCAGGTTGGAATCGTATGGGTTTAACGTTACCCTTAGCGCCAAAAAACACTGGTACTCATAATGAACTACGCAATTGAATTTCACGACGCTAAATACCCCTTTCTTGATGTAGCTGCGCGTAAAAAAGCATTGAAGCACAGTCTACTGTCTGTCATCGAAGGGTTAGCCGTCATTAAATTGGGTAAGCAGGAGTATGCCATTGAACCAGGCCAATATTTTTGGATTCCTCAAGGATGTTTGAGCTCCCTCACCTTTTTACCTAATTCTCGTGTATATCGTTGTGATTTTTCTGTGCGTTTAAATGACGACTTCTCACAACAGGCGGGCTTTGTGAAGCCTTCACCGCTACTCAAAGCGCTCGTCGAGAAGCTAGCAACAACTGCCGAACGCTCGGATCTGCAAACCGATCTACTGACAGTAGTAAGACATGAAATATTGACGCTGTCTCCTAAACTAGCGCACTCAACGTTAACGAGAACCATCAATCAATGGACTCCTGGCTGTGACATGAATATTTCTAAAGAGCTTTGCTTGGTACTAACACTACGTGAAGCAAGAAAAATGAAACTGTCGGGGAAGAAGGAAGAGCAAATTGTTGACTCTCTTTTTGCTGGTAACACCGAAGAATATGAACAGCTTTGCTTTTTAGTCTTTGGAGAAGCGCTATAATTTGCTCTTCAACAAGCTACGTGTTCAGCATTACGTAGAGTTACGGATACAGAAAGTAGAGATTCAAGTAAAAACAAAAAGGGCGTACATTGATAATGTACGCCCTTTTTTCATTTGCTTGAGGTGTCTAGAAAGGTACCTCTATTTGCATCATCCAGTCAGCGTCATAATATTCGTGCCAACGATAATCAAACCGCATTCTTGGCTGTCCGTCGGATTTATCACCAAAACCGACGCTGAACATCAACCCGTGACTACGAAGCCACTCTTCTGTATCCATTTTACTCTCTTCGTCTCGGAGCTCTTCCGGCATCCAAAAACCAAGACCAAAGTAATTCTTTTCTAAGTTTTGAGTTAGAAGTGGGGTGTCTTCCGGCTTAATCGCCCACTCCTCCCAATAGTTTTCTGTTGGTCCTTCAAGCTTCGCTTCCGCTGCATACCAAATCAATGCTTCAGTACTTAACACGCCGATGGAATCTAAAATTTCTTCACAGATTGGAAGAGTGTTATCTTCAAACACCACGGAACGATCAGAAAAATAGTTACACGCGGAATGAGCTTGTGTCACCACAAGCAGCGCACATGCACTAAATAAAACGACTCTGACCATGAAAATCTGACCTCTCAGTTCCCAGACAATGTTTCTCTGTATAAGCCTTTACTAAGTAATAAATCACGTACGGAAGGTGTTGTATAGACACCGATCTCTTCACCCTCGGCCAATGCTTTGCGAATATCTGTGCTTCTGACTTTTACTTTTTCAGGACATGCCATAACAGTCCAACGTTCCGTAATCTCTTCAGCTCTACTAAATTTAGCAAATTTGAAGAAATTATCAGGACCAATGACAAAAGTTATATCGGCAGTTGGGTAGATTTCTTGAATTTTTTCTAACAACGCATAGGTCGTCACACTTTGTCCAGGTTGGTATAAAGCTTGCTCTGCATCAGAACGCTGAACATTAGAAAGCCCCATATCCTTGATGAACGCGTCAACCATTTTGCACCGAGTTGGGTAATCAAGCATGTTCTTGCCCCAAGCGTGTGCAATGCTTGGCTCAAGTAGCACAAGATCAAAGTGGCTCAAAGACTCAATAACACTTTTATGCCCTAAACTAGGTGGGTTAAATGCACTACCAAAAATGGCGATTTTTTTCATATCCGGTGATTACCTGGTTGAAGAGAGTTTTCTAATCTGATGATTTCGGTATGATACTACTAATCTTTACAGCTTTTGACCCTAAAGTCGCGTTTAATGAGCCTCAACTGTATGGTTTATCACCATTTGAGCAAATGTGCTTTAGAGTCTGAAATATTTGCAGGAAAAGGAACCCTAAATGGAACAATCCATCCGTGACGAAATGCGCGTACTCCCTTCAATTGATCCGCATTTTGAAATTGAACGCCGTGTCGCTTTTATTAAGCGTAAATTGCAAGAAGCGGGCTGTAAGTCTCTTGTTCTTGGCATCAGCGGTGGCGTTGACTCAACGACATGCGGTCGTTTAGCTCAATTGGCTGTAGACCAGCTGAACGAAGAAGCGGGCAACAATAGCTACCAATTTATCGCAGTTCGCCTGCCTTATGGGGAGCAAAAAGATGAAGATGAGGCTCAGCTCGCTCTGTCTTTTATCCAGCCAACCCATTCTGTATCGGTGAACATCAAAGCAGGTGTTGACGGGCTTCATTCGGCTTCTCACGTTGCATTAGAAGGCACAGACCTTCTACCAACTGATGCAGCAAAAGTCGACTTCGTAAAAGGCAATGTAAAAGCGCGTGCTCGCATGGTTGCTCAATACGAGATCGCGGGCTACGTAGGCGGCCTTGTTCTTGGTACTGATCACTCAGCAGAAAACATCACTGGTTTCTACACTAAATTTGGTGATGGCGCTTGTGACATGGCACCATTGTTCGGATTAAGTAAGCGCCAAGTTCGTGAAGTAGCTGCTACATTGGGTGCACCTGAGCAACTAGTGAAGAAAGTGCCAACAGCAGACTTAGAAGAGCTTGCTCCACAAAAAGCAGACGAAGATGCCCTAAGCCTAACTTACGAGCAAATCGACGACTTCTTAGAGGGCAAACCCGTTCCACAGCAAGTGAGTGACCGTCTGGTAGCGATTTACAAAGCAACGCAGCACAAACGCCAGCCAATCCCGACGATTTACGACTAATCGATATTTTCAGCTCTCTTTAAAACTCAAAACGCTGCTAAAAATAGCAGCGTTTTTTTGTCTAGGAACAGTTTTTGTCGAAGGACAAAGACGTTCTCGCCTAGTTGGTTACTGTTACGTCCGTCTCTGGCACAGCACAACACGCCAATACGGTTCCCATTGCACGTTCCTCATCAGTCAACGCGGGCACGTCCGGATGATGTACTTGACCCGACGTAAGCTGAACCTTACACGCGCCGCATAAGCCAGCACGACAGCTATTGCTGATGACCTTCCCAGCATCTTCGAGCTGATCTAACAACGTTTTTTGGTTGTTGCCTACGACTTTAGTTCCATTAAAGTCAATAGCGAGACTTTTCTCTGGCTTTGACGTAAGAGAAGAAACTCCAAACGCTTCTTGATGGTAGTTTTCCTCTGGCAGCCCTTTTCTTAGTAGAAGACTTTTTGCTTTATCCATAAAGCCATCCGGGCCACACACAAACACCTGCCGCTGTTCAACATCTTTGATTTGCTTAATGTGTGACAAACTTAAACGCCCTTTCAAACCAAACCAATCAACAGCAGGTTGCGTTAAACAGACTTTTACTTCTAACCCCGGGTGCTCACGCTTTAACTGCTCCAACTCTGAGCGACAAGGAATATCATTTTCGGTCCGACATTGATGGTAGAAAACCACGTTCTCCAACTGATTATGATCCGCTAAGTAACGTACCATCGATAGCATTGGTGTTACTCCGCTACCCGCAGAGAGTAACAGCAGAGGCTGCGCTTCATGCGTTTTAAGGTGGAACTGACCGTCAGGTTGTTCTGCCTCTAAAAAATCACCGACTTGTAAGTTGTCTAAGAGTGAGTTAGAGACTCTTCCACCCGCGATACGCTTTACAGAAATAGCATAACGACCCGGGCGAGAAGGACTGGATGACAAGGTATAGCGTCGACCCACTTTCTTACCATCAATATTCACCTCTATTGGCAGGTGTTGTCCTGGCAAGTAATTAGGCAAAGAACCTTTGTTTGGCTCTAACCATAAGGTCACAAAGTCTTGGGCAATTTCTTCACGCTCAACACATGTAAGCTTCATGCGCACTGGCGAGTTATCTGCGTAAAACTCCGGCTCTTTGTACTCCAATACTTCAACTTTATCGCCTTGACGAATAATGCCTTCATTTCGCGCGACAAGATTCTGGCCAAAGAACACACCACCGACATCGTTTGCACGGAACTGTTGCAAGGTTTTGAGCGGCTCTTTGCTCTCACGGAATGTGCCTCTTTGGGTATTCACCGTAGTCAGGATACAGCGCTCGCAAGGTTTGAGCGACTCAAACTCTACCTCACCGATTCGTATGCGCTTCCATGAATCTTCTTCAAATGGCTTAGTATCAGAGACAACTAAGTTAGTACGAAACTGATCCATTGAGTGTAGCTCTGAACTTCTTCGGTTTAGCTCATCAAGTGAAGCTTGGCTGATCACTAAAACCGGATAACCATCAGCAAAACTGACGTTTTGACCTAGCTTTTCACGGACACGATTCGATTGCTCGCCACTAAACAACAACTCAACGCGTTGCCCCAACACACGACTAAACCAGTCATCTGCATCATCTGTCGTGGTATAGGCAGTAAATGTATCTTTCCAAACCGTTGCAGGTGTCTCCTGCATTTTGAAATCTTGGTAACGGATTTTAAGTGGCTCCATACCCAAACTACTAAACACCACTCCATCGGACAATAGGGCAGACTTAATGGTTACCATTTGCGGATACTTTCGCGCAGTGATCATCGAGCCATCAGCTTTCGCAATCATAAAGCGACGATCGAAGCTCAATCCTTGCTTCTCAACCCATACGGACGACAGCGATAATCCGCCAACTGACTTAACCGGAAAAACATTAATTTGGGATAAAACGGGTTGCGACATGGCCTTCTTCCTACGGGTGTTTTTTATTTGTTGCGGTATTGTATACTCAAATCACATTAAGTTGCAGAGTCTGCTGCCTCTTCATCCATTTCAACTTTCTCGAAACCATATTCTTATAAATTTGGTTTTAGTGACAAGTATTTACTACACTCAATATTCGCGTTTTTTAACACCGTTCTGACCAAATACCGTTTGATAAAGTGTGATACGACACACATAATTCACCCAAGTTATCACTACTCCCATTTATCGATTTGGAGCTTAATTATGGATACAAGAAAACTGGTTCTGATTTTGTTATGTATCTTTCTTCCGCCTGTCGCGGTGTTTATGGAGAAAGGTCTAAATAAAGACTTTTTGATTAATCTAATATTGACGTGTTTCTTCTTTCTACCAGGTACGATCCACGCGCTTTGGTTAACAATGAAGTAACCACTTACACTCTCACTCTTTATAAAATTGAAAAATGGGATGAAATATGAGGGCAATTCCTCTATCATCCTGTCGCCTAAGCGCAAGCGTTTGCTCAAAAGCAAATACGGCGCTTAGGCTCCAATCAGACAACTTTTCAATGGTGGGAGCAATTAATGACAACACTGACTATCACTCGTCCTGACGACTGGCACGTTCACTTACGCGATGGGGAAGTTCTTAAAGACACCGTTCGCGACATCAGCCGCTACAATGGCCGTGCGCTGATTATGCCAAATACCGTCCCACCTGTTACTACAACTGAGCTCGCCCTAGCCTACCGTGACCGAATTATTAAAGAGCAACATGGCGAACAGTTTGAGCCTTTAATGGCGCTTTACCTTACAGATAACACGACACCAGACGAAATACGTAAGGCTAAAGCCACCGGAAACATTGTTGCTGCCAAGCTTTATCCTGCAGGCGCTACCACAAACTCAGATTCCGGTGTGACCAATGCGAAGAACATTTATCACGTTTTAGAAGCGATGGAAGAAGTCGGAATGTTACTTCTGGTTCATGGCGAAGTAACACATCACGATGTTGATATCTTCGACCGAGAGAAAGAATTCCTTGATACTGTCCTCGCTCCTATCGTCAATGACTTCCCTAATCTTAAAATCGTACTAGAACATATCACCACCGCCGACGCAGCAAACTTCGTTAGCAACGCCTCAGACAACGTAGCGGCTACCATCACTGCCCACCACCTTCTTTTCAACCGTAACCACATGCTTGTGGGTGGTATTAAACCTCATTTCTACTGTTTGCCAATTCTTAAGCGCGGAACCCACCAGCAAGCGCTGATCGAAGCAGCAACTAGTGGTAGCAAGAAGTTTTTCCTAGGTACAGACTCAGCGCCACATGCGAAAGGGGCAAAAGAATCGGCTTGCGGTTGTGCTGGTTCTTACACTGCACACGCAGCGCTAGAGCTTTATGCAGAAGTCTTCGAAAAAGAAGGCAAGTTGGAAAACTTGGAAGCTTTCGCAAGCTTCAACGGTCCTGATTTTTACGGCATTGCACGTAACAAAGATACGGTAACGTTAGAAAAATCCGCTTGGGATGTGCCAGAAACGATGCCATTTGGCAATGATATCGTTGTGCCTATTCGAGCAAATGAACAGATCGAGTGGAAAGTGAAGTAAGTACTTTACTGACGTTTCACCCATAAAGCAGGGTCATGCTTTTTGTAAAAAGAAGTCATGACCCTTGTTATTATCGTCTCATGTTTTAGATGTGATTATTGACCACGAAGCTTTTCAACCATCGTCCATACCGCAACCACAACCACCCCCGCCACAAAGCCGATAATACCGTTCAGTAAAATAGGCAAAATGGCTGTAGCAACCGAATGACCACTAAAGTTCATAATAATCGGCTCTACAAAGTGATGAATGGCTGGCACGTTGTGCACCACAATTCCTCCACCCACCAAAAACATCGCAGCAGTTCCTACAATGGTTAACAACTTCATCAACTTTGGTGCAAAAGCGACCAAGGCCCCTCCGACTTTCGCCACCCAACCTTTACCGTTTGAGCGACTTTCAAGGTAAAGGCCTAAATCATCTAGCTTCACAATCCCAGCGACTAGTCCATAAACTCCAACCGTCATAATCACTGCAATTAAACTGACAACTAAAATTTGCGTAACAAGACTGGCTCCGGTCACGGTACCTAACGCAATCACGATAATTTCTGCTGAAAGGATAAAGTCTGTTCGAATTGCACCAGAAACTTTACGCTTTTCATACTCTTCTATCGACTCGCCAGTATTAACTAGCTCATCTTCTTCTTCGTGCGGATGCGAGTGAGGAAACACTTTCTCAAGTACTTTCTCTGCCCCTTCAAAGCAGAGAAATAAGCCGCCAATTAGCAATAATGGCATGATAAGCCATGGAATAATCGCGCTAATAAGTAAAGCTGAAGGAACTAAAATCAATTTATTTTTGAATGAGCCTTTTGCAACCGCCCAAACCACTGGAATCTCTCGCTCAGATGCAACACCAGACACTTGTTGAGCGTTTAACGCTAGATCATCTCCCAACACACCTGCGGTTTTCTTTGCCGCCATTTTTGACATTAAGGCGACATCATCAAGCACCGTGGCAATATCGTCCAACAGTGTGAGTAAACTTGCTCCAGCCATTTTTTGTCTCTTATATGAAATTGAGTAAGTAACAAAATGTAACACCAATGAATCACTCATCAAAGTGATGATTTTGCAAAGAATACCACCCCAAATGGTGTTTTATATTGCCGTAAAGATAAGACGGGTCTAGTCTTGTGATACCTTTCAGCAGTCAAAAGAAAAAGTATAGATGAAAAGTGGATACATTTACCCGATCGGTACTCCTGGCCAACCTTGGAACGAAGAAGAACGTAAAGCTTGGTTAGCAACGCAAGAAGTAAAACGTAGCTACCAAGATGAAGTCGTCAGTAAAATCGATGCCCTACGCGAGCGTTTTGATGTTGAACAATATGGTGCGCTCTCATACAACGAGGCACGCTTCCCTCTGTTTTGTATCAAAACACACAATTGGGATTCAACTAAACCTGTTGTGTTGGTCACAGGCGGCGTGCACGGTTACGAAACCAGCGGTGTACATGGCGCATTAAAGTTTGTAGAAACAGAAGCAGAGCGCTATGCAGAGCATTTCAATATTGTCGTTGCACCCTGCGTAAGCCCTTGGGGTTACGAGGTGATCAACCGCTGGAACCCAAACGCGATTGATCCAAACCGCTCTTTCTATAAGGATAGCCCTGCCGAAGAGTCCGCTAACCTCATAAAGCTAGTTGCAACTTTAGGCGATGTGTTAATGCACATTGATCTACATGAAACGACAGATTCTGACGAAACTGAGTTCCGTCCAGCCTTAGCTGCTCGTGATGGTATTGAGTACATTGAAGGTATGATCCCAGATGGCTTTTACACGGTGGGAGATAGTGAAAACCCTCAGCCTGACTTCCAAAAAGCGGTCATTGAGTCAGTTGAAAAAGTGACTCACATTGCACCAGCAGATGAAAACGGCGAAATCATTGGTTCACCCGTCGTACAGTTTGGCGTTATCAACTACCCAATGGTAAAACTGGGCCTGTGTGGCGGCGTAACAAATTGCGTTTACGGCACGACAACGGAAGTGTACCCAGACAGCCCAACGGTGCCCGACGAAGAATGTAACGATGCACAGGTTGCAGCCGTAGTTGGTGGTTTGAATTACGTACTAAGTAAGCTCGAATAACACAGGTTAACAATAAAGCAACTGACGATGTCTTTGAATTGTGAATCAGCTTTACTTTGCTCCAAAAGCAAGTTGAGACATTAATCCGCTAGTTTATTAGAAATTACCGCATTAACATCGCTAACACTGAAGATGCGAAGCATCACGACTTTATGACGCTATTTTAATGCGGTATCTAATAAATCCTAAAATACAAACGACATCTAGACATCATCGTCACTACTAACTCCTCTTCCTGAACAAACTATCGTCATACCATTTAAATCAAACCTCAACCAACGAGCTTCTGAAGCGAAAAACATCCTTAAACAATAAGAAAGCTTAATGCTCTTTGGCTTTATTTTTTAATCACTTACCCAAAAGCACATGCATTAGCCATTGCCTTGTTTTTTATACGCGATTGATCTTTTTAGAGAAACACATATGAACTTCATTGCCTAACCGAAAAAACAAAGATATAATGAAAATAATTATCATTTGTATTTTAATTTTAAATCGAGAACCTCTTTCTCTTTGCATTGAAAGCGGCACTTTTCTTTTGCTAGTTAATCCAGTTTTAAAGCCAAATCAGCACGTTGAATTTTTAGGTATGGCCTAGTGATACTTTGAGGGCTGGATTGTGACCTTAATGTTTATAAAAAATAACTTGGTTATGTTTTGTTGGAATTTAGAACCTATATGCGAATAGATATTCATTATTCGTATTCCATCCCCAAGTCATAAGTTAAGAGAAACTCATTTTATTTTGGGGCAGATTCTGTATGAGTATTCACGTAGTAAGCCTGTTTTTTATACTGTGCTTAACTTCAATTTTCGTCGGCGCAAACCAACTAGATTGGTCGTTATTGCTGACCATGGATGACAAAGCTTGGCTACCGATTACTGCTAGCAGATTACCAAGGCTAATCGCACTAATTCTTACCGGATCTGGTCTCGCAATATGTGGTGTTATTCTTCAACATATTGTTAGAAATCGTTTTGTTGAGCCAGGCACCACAGGCGGTATCGATGCGGCAAAGCTCGGTATTTTGGTATCTATCGTCATGCTTCCATCCTCAGACAAGCTTGAACGTATGCTCTTCGCCGTACTATTTTGCTTCGCCGCTGGCCTTATCTACATTGCCATCGTACGAAAAATTAAATTCAGTAACTCTGCGTTAATACCTGTGATTGGGCTTATGTTTGGTAGTGTACTAAGTGCTATAGCGGAGTTTTATGCTTATCAAAACAACATCTTACAGAGTATGTCCGGTTGGTTAATGGGAGATTTCTCCAAAGTGGTCCAAGAACACTATGAAATAATTTTCTTGATTTTACCCATCACCCTACTGACTTACTTATATGCACATAAGTTTACTGTGATGGGAATGGGCGAAGATGTTGCGTCCAACTTAGGAATTAATATTGCGTTCACTGCCGCCTTGGGTCTAATGCTAGTTTCCGTGACAGTTGCTATAACAGTGGTGACCGTAGGTGCCATTCATTTTATCGGTTTAGTCATACCTAACCTAGTCGCACTAAAATATGGCGATCACCTTAAAAACACCCTACCAATCGTTGCACTAGGCGGCGCTTCGTTACTTATTTTTTGCGATGTCATAGGCAGAGTTGTTGCCTTTCCTTTTGAAGTCCCAATTGGATTAACAGCCAGTGCTATCGGGGGAGTCATGTTTCTTGTGTTTCTTTTGAAAGGAGCACGAGTATGAGATCACATTACTCAAACATGCGAGTGAGCATTATACTCGTTTGCATACTGTCTATCGCCTTTATCTTTACAAGCTCTGGGTGGGATTTTGATTACGTCATCCCTAAGAGGCTGATTAAACTTGGTGCCATAGTTATTGGGGGCAGCTGCGTGGCCATCTCTGCTGTTATTTTCCAAGCTTTAGCTGGTAATCGTATTCTTACGCCATCCATTATGGGATATGAGTCGGTTTATCTGGTTTGGCAAACCCTACTCTTATTACTAGGGGGCACTTCTGGCATTGCTACATTAGGTGTTGTCGGTAATTTCGCTGTCTCTGCAATACTCATTCTGTTGTATTCCTTAGCGATTCAATCTTGGGTACTCAATAGATTTAAACATGACATGCACCAAGTTCTGCTGATTGGCTTTGTTTTGACAATGGTGCTGACAACTCTTGCTCAATTTATCCAGCTCAGAATAAGCCCTGGAGAATTCTCTATCCTTCAAGGGCTCAGCTATACCTCGTTTGAGCGAGCGAAACCTTCTACGTTACTTTTTTCCAGTATTGCGTTAAGCGTTTTGGCACTCTTTGCTAACAGATGGTCACGCGAGCTAGATGTGATAGGTCTAGGTCGAGACCAAGCGATGTCATTAGGACTAAATGATAAGCAATATGTACCAAAGTTCTTTGCTGTAATCGCCATTTTAGTAGCAATTTCGACGAGCTTGATTGGCCCAACGGCTTTTATGGGAATTTTTATTGCCAATATTGCTTATTCCGTTACTAGCGCACCGAACTACAGACACATATTGCTCGTTGCTTGTGCTATTGCAATTGTCATGTTCTTGTCTGGTCAACTTCTGGTAGAGCACTTATTTAACTTTAAAACCACCGTCTCTATTTTGGTGAATGTCCTTTGTGGGAGATATTTCCTAGCCATCACGATAAGAACAAGAAGCCAAATATGAAAACTGTTACTCGCCTGTTTAAAGACAACTCACTGACAAAAAGGAAATACCCCATGTTTAATAGCCCCCTACGCTTGAGTATCGCGCTTGCTTGCTGCGCTCTAGGAACCTTATCAGGTTGCGAGCCGGAAATAACTAAAATTGAAGATACTCAGCCATTAGAAAAGCTCATCGTGATTGAACACAATCTCGGAGCAACTACTATTTCTCATCGCCCTCAACGAGTGGCAGCATTAGATATGAACGAAGTGGACTTTTTAGATCAGTTAAATGTTCCAATCTCAGGAATGGTGAAAGACTTTGTTCCTCACTTTCTAGCGAAATACAAAGACACACCTGAGATAGCGGATCTTGGTGCGATAGTTCAGCCTAATATGGAAAAGATCTATGCCCTAAAACCAGATCTCGTATTGATGACTCCGCTACATGCTAATCAGTATGAAGAACTCTCTCAACTCGCTCCGACTTTACATTTTGACATCAACTACCGTAATAGTCGTGACCATCACGTCGATACCATTAAGAAACACCTTGTAGAGCTTGGTGAGATCTTTGAAAAGCAGGAGCTAGCCCAACAGAAAGTTGCCGAAATCGATGCAAAAGTCGCAGAAGTGCGCGCTGTTACGAAAGAGCGTTCTGAAAAAGCTTTGGTTGTCATGCATAACAATGGTGCTTTCAGCTCATTTGGCGTTGAGTCTCGTTATGGCTTCGTTTTCGATGTTCTGGGGGTAAAACCAGCGAGTGAAAAAGTGGAGACAGGTTTGCATGGTCAGCCAATTTCTAGCGAGTTCATTAGCCAAGCTGATCCAGACATTCTTTACATCATTGATCGAACAGCAGTAATGGAAGGAAAGCCTGTCATTGATGCGGAACACTTAGCAAACCCACTACTCCGTCAAACCAAAGCATGGAAAAACGACAACGTCGTTTTTGTTGATGCCGATGCTTGGTACATCACTTCAGCAAGCATCACATCTCTAAAAATCATAATTGAAGACATCCTAAAAGGTTACCAAAGCTAAATCTAATAACAATGAGTTGGATCTTAAGTAATTCAACACTCAATCGACGTCAGAACGGATGTGAGCTAGCCCAAACAAAGAAAAGGAATCTATAATGACTCATGACTATCATCAGATAGCGATGGACTCTTCACAGAAAAACAAACCAAGCCCATGTCATATCGCCCTCTTTATTTCACTTCAATTTAGTACTTTTGTCGTACCAATTAGTATCGCTCAAGCTGAAGAAGTCGTAGATGAATCAATGACAGTTTATGGTGAAGCAAACAGAGTTTATGCCGCTGGCAAAGTTTCTCACGCGAGTAATATAGGAATGCTTGGCGACAAAAACTTCATGGAAACGCCTTTCAATACGATTGGATACACAGAAAAACACATTCAAGACCAACAAGCACGCGATATCTCAGATGTAATCTCAGCTTCTGATCCCTCTGTTTTCACCAGCGGTGAAACCGGCTTAAACAAAGAAAGTTTCAAAATAAGAGGTTTCAACTCAGACATTAGCGACGTTATGCTTAATGGATTGTATGGTATCGCTCCTTATTACCGAACCTCTCCTGAAATGTATCAACGTATTGATGTACTTAAAGGTCCTGCTTCTTTGCTCAACGGTATGCCACCGAATGGATCTGTTGGTGGCACCATCAACTTAGTGACAAAAAGAGCACAAGAAACACCAATCACATCTTTCACCGGCAGCTACTTATCGGACACTCAATTCGGAGGACATATCGATATTGGACGTCGCTTTGGTACAAATGAAGAATTTGGTATTCGTTTCAACGGTGCATTTAAAGATGGAGACACCGCGATAAACAACCAAAGCAACAAAACTCAACTTGCATCATTAAGCCTTGATTGGCGTAATGACATTGCTTTCCTTGAAGCAGATTTTTACTACAGTACAGAGCGAGTTGAAGGTGCAAACCGTGGGTTAAGCATCGCTTCTGGTCTCAAAATCCCATCACCTCCTCCATCTGACACATTATTGACGCCAAGTTGGGCCTACAATGATAGCGAAGATAAAGGGATGATGATTCGCGGGGAGCTAAGCGTTAGTGACTCTGTAACTGTATACAGCGCATTGGGTGGTAGCCGTACAGATTTTCATTCAAATGTACCGCAACGAATCAAAATCATCGATAACGAGGGTAACCTAGAGGTATCTCTCGGATCAGTTAAGCTTGAGAACAAACGGACTTCAGGTGAGATAGGTGTTCGTAGCAACTTTGACACTGGCCCAGTAGAACACCACCTTGTACTGAATAGTACTTACTTTAGAGAAGATAAAAATGATTCTCCAACAGGTAATAATAATCCAGCCCCTTGGAACTCGAATATTTATGATCCTGTTTGGGGACCAGAAAATTCAGTTTACGACAACTACTATGGTTTACCTATCGATTCAACTCAGGTCAGCTATGGCATTGCCGATACGTTATCTTTTGTTGATGGGAAATACCAAATCACGCTCGGCTTGCGTTACCAGAGCATTGATTATGAATCTGGAATAATAATGAACGGAATGTCGCTTCCTACCACCAAGTTTAAGGAAAGTACTTACACTCCCGCACTTGCAGCATTATACAAAGTTTCGAGCTCAGTTTCGCTTTATGGTAACTACACCGAAGGCTTAACGAATGGGAAAACAGCAGGCTCTAGCGCTGCAAACGCAGGAGAGGCTTTTGAACCCCAAAAAACCAAACAGACTGAAGCAGGCGTGAAGCTTGACCTGGACGGCTTTGCTCATACGTTCAGTTTATTTGAGATTAAAAAGCCAAATGGGTACCAAGATCCGGATACCAACATTTTTTCTTTCGGTGGTGAACAGCGCAATCGCGGTATTGAATGGGGGTTCTACGGCACACTATCAAAGGACTATACACTCATCGGTGGTATCGCCTATACAGATGCAGAGATTACAAAAGCAACAGATGTGACAGAGGAGGGGAAACAAGCAACTAAGCTACCCGATTTACAAGCTAAACTCGCATTAGAATGGAACCTCCCTGCGATGCGTGATCTCACGCTTATCGGCCAAGCGAACTATATGTCTGAACAATACATTGATGCACAAAACACTCAGGCATTACCTGCACAGACTATTCTTGATCTTGGCGCACGCTACAACTCAAAAATTGCTGAAACAAGCGTGGTTTGGCGCCTTAGCGTAAACAATGTACTGGATGAAGATTACTGGACAACCACCCACTATGCGGACCTAGCTCTTGGCGCATCACGTACAGTGATGCTGTCAGCTACTGCGGATTTCTAATCCCTCCACCTCCCCTTTAGCCTGCCTTCTAAGGGGGACTTACTCCCATTTGGCTGTTCATGAAAATTCACAACAAATCAAAGGAAGTACTCATCTTCAACATTCAAGCAGACAAAGAGCTCGCAACACCTACGGCCAAAGTTAATTCAAAACATAATCCATCAACGTCCACTTCCATAGGCTTTATATGAAAAACGATAAGAGCTCAATATGCTCTACCACGTTCTCCTTATTTTCGCTTGATAGGCTAGATAAGGTGACAATATGATAAGTAAAATCAGCCAACATTACGTTACGCCTAGCTTAATGCCAGCCTTAAAGCCATCGATTAAGAAGCTTGCTTTGGGAACGTTTTGTGAAGCACTTGCCGCTGTGGCAAAAGTTGGTGCACTGCTATGCTTGATAAACCTTATCGATAAATTTGCAAACCAATGGATTTACGGTGCCATAGGACTTTGGGCGGCTAGCGCACTTGCCTCATCAGTGGGCTCGTGGTTAGTTCATGATGCCGAGTCGCAGTTTTCCACTCGATTACGTCGCCAAGTTGCTCAGCACTTGACGCGCTTGCCAAGCAAGACCATCTCTCAATATGGTGATAATCAACTGCGTCGCATAGTTTCCGAAGACATCAGCACGCTTCACCACATGGTTGCGCATTTGCCTTCAGAACTCGTGACATTCATTGTCGTACCCGCAACTTCTATTTTTATCATGTTGAATCTCACAGGTCCGGTAGCGATGCTTACTCTGCTCCCTGGTCTAATTGCATCATTGTACTACCTACTCTTTTTACCTAGGTTCGCCGCTAAACATGGCAAAGAGCGCATGACAATAATGGGTGATATCGTTACCGCAGTAAACGACTACACAAGAGGTATCCGAGTAAATCGAATTTACGGCACGCAAGCAGGAGCACTCGACAGCTATAATGATGCCACAAGACGCTTTACTCACGGCATAGTGAAATGGGTTGGTAGCGTTGCCCTTCCAGCAGCAATTGCTACCGCATTACTTCAAGCGGTTTCGACTTTCGCAATGGCCTATACCATTGGCTATGAATTAAGTCCCGTGGCAATGGCGTCGCTATTCTTTTTTGGTTTGGCCGTCGTATCACCCGCACTGAAGCTTGGCCATGGATTGGACTACGTTAACGCAGGAAAGAATGCTGCAAAGAACATCAGCGACTTTTTACAGCAACCACAAATAGAAAGTGGCAGTTTGAGCGCGGGAGAAAAACCGCTATCACTACAAGCATCAAATATCGTAGTGGCTAATGGAACTGTTAATATTATTGATAACTTCTCCCACTACTTCCCACGGGGTTCATTTACAGCCATCATGGGGCCTAGCGGAGCAGGCAAAAGTACGTTACTACGTCTATTAGCAGGTCAAGAAACACCTCTTTCAGGCTTCGTTACCTTAGGAGGCAATCAACTGTCTAAACTCTCTGAGATATCCCGATACTCCGCCATACGCTATGTACCCCAAGATATCGGTGTACTCAAAACTACCATTAGGCAGAATTTGAAACTATCAACGCCAAGTTCAAGTGACGACGAGCTGAACCAAGCTTTGCAACAAGCTCAATTAAAGATTGACCTCAATTCTGATGCAAGCGTGCTTTCAGGAGGCGAGCAACAACGTGTCGCAATAGCTAACACATTTCTAACTCAAGCCAACGTTCTATTACTGGATGAACCAACCAGTGCTCTCGATAAAAATACGGCCTTCACTGTGATCAGAAATCTCGCGAAGTTTGCGAAAACACAAGACAAGATATTGATCATAATTACTCACGACTCAGAACTCGCGAAACTTGCAGACACTACATTGATGCTCAACAGAAAGGCTCAACGACAGGATGAAGAAGTATGACGGCTCACAATACCCTCTATTCCAATTCGACAATTCCACAAAGTGCAAAGCACCGTCTATATCGAGTCGCTATAGGTTGGGGACTAGTTGCATTATTTGAGGCAACGGCTTACACATTTCTTGCAATATCTATTGTCGAACAAGCTTCACCATTGAACGTCATAATAGCTGCTGTTCTAACTGTGATAGTTACCGTTATTGTAACTCGTTCTGGATTTCTCTCTGGTGCGAAACTGGCTGGGGATCTTTATTCATCAGTAGGTCATTCGCTCAGTAAAGCAAAGTTAGCTTGGTTTAATGATCAGCATAGAACTCAGCTCACTCAACTAGCAGAACGAGGAATACCTGGCTTTATGGCCATTCCTGCTCATCAGCTACAAACATTTTTACACGCTCCAATGTTACCCATATTTTTAATTATCGGTATTGGGGTCGTTGGAGGAGGTGAAATTGCACTACTCAGTGCCGTACTGTTACTAGTTGCACTGCTCGTTCAGTACAAGGCGCAAAGATACCTAAGTCGCTCAGATAGCGACCGACATGACGCAGAGCTTCAAGCGACTAAATCAACACTTGAGCTCATAGATCACCTTGAGTTACTTCGCTCAACAGCGGGGCCTGAGCGCTCAATCGAGCGTATTGAACAGAGTTGGCACGCACAAGAAGAAGCTCATTCAACTATTAATCGTAACGCTTCTATCGCAACCTTAGTATCAGGATTGGCAACGATTTTACCCCTTGCAGGTATCGCCATCTATCTCGTCTTAGAGCCGATTACTCAACCCTTATTAGTCTTGGCTTTATTGATATTGATTACCCGTGCAGCTGCACCTTTGGGTGAACTCGCGTTGGCAGGCTTTGCGATTAACGACGTAAAATCCTCAATTAAAAATTACGCTCAGTTAACGAATGTCCCTGTTCTGCCTGAGCCTAATCCTCAATTTGCAACCTCCCCCAAAAACCATAAGTTCGAACTGAACCTTGTGGGCCATTTAGATCTCTTTGAAGATGCTAGCACGGAGATCAAACAAGGTGATACCGTCGTCATCAATGGAGTCAGTGGCAGTGGCAAAAGCACTTTACTGGGCCTGTTTCTAAGGTTTGATGATCCTGACCAAGGTCTTATTTCGCTCGGAGGGATAGATCTAAAGAATATCCCTTATGACGTGCTCACCCAGCATATAGCCTATGTTGCTCAAGAACCGGTCATTTTTACTGGCACATTGGCGGATAACATTCGGTTAGGTAATCCCAATGCAAGTGATTATGAAGTTGAGAGCTTTGCAAGACACGCACAATTGGACAAACTTATTGACTCATCTCCTAAAGGAATACATCAAACAGTAGGACAAAGAGGCTCAGGGTTGTCAGGAGGTGAAAGACAGAGAGTCGCAATTGCGCGAGCTCTCATTAAAAAGGCGCCAATCCTCATTTTCGACGAAGCGACGGCAGCATTAGACGAAGCAACCGAAAAAAGTATTGCTCAACATATTCAAACATTGAACTCGACCGTGATTATTGTGACGCATCGCGATCAGAATATATGGTCACCCACATTGGAACTCACGATTGAGGGTAGAAGAGTTATAGTTGCACAGTACAACTCTACTTCCTTGAAAAGTAGGGACAAATTGGCGGCTGAAGAAACTAATAACAATCAATACTTAAATCTAAGCGGTGTCAATTGAGTTTTTTGTCACTTTAGCACATTGTATCATCTAAAGAATCTTACAGGCATGTTGTAAAGCAATGATAATAAAGCGAATTCTCAAGGTTATAATTCTGACTCAATCTGACACAAGATAGACGTAGGTCTTTCCAATACCATCAGCTTTTCGAGTCGGTCATCATACAGCGCATTGTCAATTTTTTTAAAATAGACTCTACACTTTTACAACAATCGATTCTTGTATTGCTCCGGTGTCATGCCGGAGTATTTCTTGAACATCGCGATAAAAGGGCTGGCTTGGTTATAACCTAACGTCAGAGCGACTTCTTTTACGGTCTGCCCTTTACGCAGCAACTCCATAGAATGTAAATATCGCACACGTAAGCGCCACTCAGTAAAGCTCATGCCCAACTCACTCTGGCAATGTCTCGCTAACGTGCGTTCTGTGGTATGCACTTTTGCCGCCCACTCCGCCAAACTGATCTCATCCGTCGGCGATTCTTCTACTGCTTTTAAAATCGGTTCAAGATACTTATTGTCGGTAGTCGGTAAAAAGTGATGTTCGACTTCTTGCTTTGCAAGCTGGTCCAATAACACTTGTACCAAGCGCTTGTCTTCATCAGTTTGCGCCACGTTAATGTCTCGCTGACGAAAGTCCTCAATAATAGATGACACGATTGGAGTCACTTTGATCAAGCTCGTTTTAGTTGGAAAATGCGCCGTCAATTCAGGGGCAATATTCAAAGAACAATATTCGATTGGCTTACGGTTGTAGCTAGTGTGACGAATTCCGGCGGGAACCCAAATAGCAAGATGTGGAGGTGCTAGAAATCTTGTGTCTTCTGCATCCATCTCCAGAATCCCACCGCTGATCAGTTGCACTTGCCCCCAAGGGTGGCTATGAATTCGTGTTTCTGTATTAGAGAGAAACGCTTCGAAATTCATAAATACATCTGATGGCGCACGATCGATTGATAAGGAGGGGTGAAGATTTCTGGCGCTCTTTTTCAAAATTGTCTTCCTATCGCTTACGATGTCTTTTAAGAGATACTTTTTATTATAAAGACCTGCCAGACTAGCGCCATCAATAATTGTGCTATAGGGTTCTCATGATTTATTTACTTCCGTTTTTCACCGTTATGATTTGGGGTGGTAACTCAATTGTGAACAAGATGGCTGCGAGCGCCATTGAACCAAGTGCGATGAGTTTCTACCGTTGGTTTGTCGCAATGGTACTCCTAACGCCATTTTGCCTGCCTGCAATCATCAAACAACGACACATTATTCGACCTTACTTAGCTAAGTTGGCGTTTCTTGCGTTACTTGGTATGGTTCTCAACCAGTCACTTGGATACTATGCCGGTTTAACAACAACGGCCTCTAATATGGCCCTGATCACCTCTTTAGTTCCTTTGATCAGTGTGTTTTTAAGTGTCCCATTGCTCGGTAAATCTATATCAATGTTAAGTATCGTCGGTGGTGTCATTTCGCTCGGCGGCTTGGCATTTATGCTTGGTCACGGTGATATCACTTACTTTTTACATCAAGACTTAACGCAAGGTGACAGCTTAATGCTCGTTGCTGCCATCGTATACGCGGCTTATTGTGTTCTGCTAAAACGCTGGAAAATGCCATTCAGTAGTTTGACTCTGGTTTACATGCAGGGCTTCTTTTCTGTTTTGATGCTCACACCACTTTGGCTCTCTAGTGAGCAACTGTTACCAAGCCAAGACGCGCTACCATTAATCGCTTATGCTGGTATTGCTGCTTCCATTTTCGCGCCGCTGATGTGGGTCAAAGCGATTGATTCAATTGGTGCTGATTCAAGTGCTATGTTCATGAACCTAATGCCTGTGGTTTCCGTCATACTTGCTTCAACACTAATTGGTGAGAAAATTTACGCTTACCACATTATTGGTGGGTTGTTAGTCATCTCTGGCGTTATCCTGTCGCAAATAAAAGTAAGACAGAGAAAACCATTGTCCAATTCTGAGATTGCCTCTACCGCCAATTAACATCTACACCTCAAGCCATAGAACTACGCTGTGGCTTGTCACTTCCAGCGTTCGAATAAAAGTTAATGTTTTGTTTCATTCGCTATTCCCGAAAATTCATCTTGCTGCTAAATTGGGAAAACAATAACCCATCAAGGAAAGACAGATGAGCAGTGGTCAAAGAGACATTACCCTTCGCTTTTTAGCAGAACCCAGCGACGTAAATTTTGGCGGAAAAGTGCACGGCGGCGCCGTAATGAAATGGATCGACTTGGCAGCGTACGCCTGTTCTGCAGCGTGGAGTGGTAAATATTGCATTACCGCATATGCTGGCGGCATTCGGTTTGTTGCGCCGATTCATGTCGGCAACTTAGTCGAAGTTAGCGCGAAAGTCATTTATACCGGACGAAGCTCAATGCACATTGCGATTGACGTGCAAGCTAGTGATCCAAAGCAAATGAAAAACAGACTCACCACTCACTGTATCGTTATCATGGTTGCTGTAGATGAAAACGGAAAACCAACCGATGTACCGAAATGGATTCCAGAGTCAGATGAAGACAAAGCCTTAGAGCAATCCGCTATCCGTCTTATGAACATGCGTAAAGAGATTGGGGAAGAAATGGAAGCACACGTTAAATATCTCAAGTAACTGGCATCCGTTAAGAACGCTATTAAGTACCTCAACGTTACCTAGACCCAGAGTGTGGAGCAACATCATGGTTTTGCCATTTGTTTCACGCTCGCCCTTCTCTGTCATAAATCCTTCACCTAGCTTTGCTTAAATCCATCCATTATTTTAGAGTTGGATAGAGTTTGGATCTTGAGACTAAAAGAAACGACCTTAAGTGAAGAGACGTTGACCAATTTAAAAGCGGTCGAGTACCAGTGGGTGAGAACCATGTACGTCGAGGGGTATAACGAAACAGAAATTAATCATTACATTCAAACTTGCTTTGGCGGTGACGTTACCTTTGCTAATCTATTTCGTCGCGTCGCACTGCAGCAAGAAAGTTTGTACACGCTGCTTCAATACGTTGGATGCGCACCTTCCAGCCGAGAGTTTTAATCTCTTCCTTCCCTACCTCAATTTAGCTTTTTACTAAGCTCTAGTTATTTATGTGAAGTGCTACGCAGGGCATTATTCAAGCCCTGTGTAATCCATTGCAAAGCCGCTAATCTCTATCTACTTATTGCACAATTGCCTTTAACAGGCATAAAAAAACCTGAGTCTAAACTCAGGTTATGGTTACAAAAACTGTTAGTGATTGAATCGTAAGGAACTAAGCTAACAGCCAGCTATGCGTAACGCCAATAAAAGCCAAGATATTACTGATCGGCGGCCAAACCAAAATTGTAATATCCGTGCTAAGTATAAGGGCGACCATGTGGTCGCCCTTTTCTAGTTATTCTTATCAATCTCAGACCACAAGAGATTATCCTTTCACACCACCAGCGGTTAGACCACCAACCAACCAGCGCTGCGCAAGTAAGAATACGGCAGTGATTGGCACTGCTGAAAGTACAGCAGCTGCGGCAAAGTCACCCCACAAGTAGTTTTGTGGATATAGGTATTGCTGCATACCCACTGCAAGTGTGTACGAGTCTACATCAGAAAGCAGTAGTGACGCTACAGGAACTTCACCAATTACCATGATGAACGACAAGATGAAGACTACCGCTAGGATTGGCACAGACAGTGGCAGCAATACCAAACGGAATGCTTGCCATGGTGTAGCACCATCAAGAGCCGCTGCTTCTTCTAGAGACGAGTCAATACTTTCGAAGTAGCCTTTAATGGTCCAAACGTGCAGTGCGATACCGCCTAAGTAAGCGAAGATCAGACCGCCATGCGTGTTCAGACCAAGGAAAGGAATGTACTGACCCAGTTTGTCGAACAACGCGTACAGAGCAACCAGTGCCAACACCGCAGGGAACATCTGGAAGATCATCATCGCTTTAAGAATGGTGTTCTTACCTTTGAACTTCATACGAGCAAACGCGTAAGCCGATGTGGTTGATAGCGCCACGATTAGGATTGCAGAAATACCACCCACTTTTACCGAGTTCCACAACCATGTCATTACTGGGAATGGTGGCGGTGTAACTGTACCGTCTGGATTAGTCACCGAGAAACCTAATGCCAATTTCCAGTGATCAAGTGTTGGGTTGTCTGGGATCAGGCTACCCGTTGCAAAGTTACCTTCACGGAATGAAATCGCGATGATCATCAGTAAAGGGAAAATAATCAGTGCCAAGAATGCCCACATTGCAATATGAGTAGCCCAAACACGATACTTTAATGACTTACCTTGTACCATTGCCATTGTAATTTCTCCTTAGTCCTGAGCTACTTTAGTTACGCGTAGGTTGATAAGTGCCAATGCGCCAACCAATAGGAAGATAAGCGTTGCTACTGCACTTGCTAGACCGAAGTCTTGACCACCAGCACCTTCGAATGCGATTCGGTAGGTGTAACTTACTAGCAGGTCGGTGTAACCCGCAGGCTCTGATGTACCAATCATGTTTGGACCACCGCCAGTCAACAACTGGATAAGTACGAAGTTGTTGAAGTTAAATGCAAAACTCGCGATCAACAATGGTGTTAACGGCTTCAACATCATTGGTAGTGTGATACGTGTGAAGTTCGTGACAAAGTTCGCACCATCAATTGCTGATGCTTCATATAAATCGTCTGGAATCGCTTTTAGTAAGCCCATACACAAAATCATCATGTAAGGGAAACCAAGCCAAGTGTTAACAATTAAGATCATGGTTTTCGCCATGAACGGATCAGAGAACCAAGCCGGGCTAATGCCGAATAAGCCTTCCAACAACATGTTGATCTCACCAAAGCTTTGGTTAAACAAACCTTTAAAGATCAAGATAGAAATAAACGCCGGAACTGCATAAGGCAGGATTAGCAACAAACGGTAAACTGAGCGACCTTTAAGTGCTTCCCACTGAACCACACTGGCAAGGACAAGACCAATAACAAGCGTAAATAATACGGTTAGCGCAGAGAAAACAATGGTCCAGATAAAGATACTGATAAACGGCTCTTTGATACCATCATCTTTCCAAACACGCTCAAAGTTGTGGGTACCAATGTTCACCACGAAACCTGGTGACACTGTGCTACCAACAAATTGACCGTTTTCATCGACAGGCTGGTAGTAACCTACTTCCATATTTGGACGTAGCGTTTCTTCAGTCCGGTTGTTGTAAAGCGTTTCACCATCTTCTTGTAATGTGTACAAAGGTACAACTGCAGCAAATTTGCGCAGCCCACTCATGCGGATATCATCACCACTTGGCAAATGTAAATCGACACTGCTCAACGCACTGCGGTTCTTAACAATCGCCTTGATTGATTCTTTTTCACCCGTTACTTCTTCAATTGGTGAAAGATCAAACTCCGATGCTGAAAGGTTATCAAGCTGAAAAGTCGGGCTTGCAAGTAGCTCACCATCTTTTTCAACCACAAGTTGATGGCCTTGCTCCGTTTTATACAAAGTGAACGGGTAGCTATCACCACTTTGGTAAGTTCGGTCCAAAAGTACGTTCTGAGCGCGATCAAAAGAGAGTTGGTTCTTCGCGCTATAGTTGGTAAACGCCAAACCTATGGTGTACGCCAAAGGGAAAAGAATGAAAAGGATCATCCCTGCTATACCAGGGTAGATGTAACGGTGTGCGTACGTCTTTTTACTACCAAAGATGAACAACGCTAAAGCGGTAAGAATGAGCGTAAGTAGTGCAAACGCAATCTCACCGCGAGAATACATAAGGATTGTTGCGTAGCCATTGATGATGCCGACTGTGCCTAAAAGTGACCATTTCATGAACACTTTTTTGCTGCTCGGAAGGCTGGCTTCTGGTGCTGTCATAGCATTTGTACCTTGAACTGACTGCATAGGGAACCTGCTAGCGAATATAGAATAAATATAGAAAAGTAAGGAGGAGTTGCCTCCTCCTTAAAAAGGTCTTACTTAATTATTTAGTCATTTGTTTTTCTGCATCTGCAAGAGCTGCATCGACAGTTTGACGACCGTCAACTACGTTGATGATTGCGTTCTTAGCCGCACCCCAGAATGCGTTCATTTGAGGGATATTTGGCATGATTTCGCCGTTCATCGCGTTATCCATAGTCGCAGCGATACGAGTATCTGAATCTAGTTCACGTTGGAACGAGTTAAGCGCTACCGCACCTAGAGGCTTATCGTTGTTAACCATACGTAGGCCATCGTTTGTTAGTAGGTAGTTCTCAATGAACTCAACCGCTAGGTCTTTGTTTGGAGACGCAGTGCTGATACCAGCTGTTAGAACACCAACGAATGGCTTAGAAGATTGACCTTGGAACTTAGGTAGCGTAGTCACGCCGTAGTTAACGCCTGACTTCTCAATGTTGCCCCAAGACCATGGACCGTTGATCGTCATCGCTGTTTTGCCTTGGTTGAACGCAGACTCAGACACTGAGTAATCCATATCCGCAGAGATTACGCCTTTATCAACTAAGCCTTTTACGAAGCTCATTGCGTCTTTAACGCCTTCTTTCGCGATACCAGCGTCTTTAACATCGTAACCTTCAGAAGTGTATTTGAACGCGTAGCCGCCATCAGCCGCCATTAGTGGCCAAGTGAAGTACGGTTCTTTTAGGTTCCACATGATTGCAGACTTGCCGTCTTTTTTAAGTTTTGCATCTAATGCTGCAACCTCTTCCCAAGACTTTGGTGGGTTTGGAACTAGGTCTTTGTTGTAGATTAGAGATAGAGACTCAACCGCAACTGGATAGCCGATCAATTTGCCGTCGTAACGTACTGCATCCCAAGCGAAATCAACGATACCTTCTTGAATATTCTTAGAAGGTTTAATTTCTGCTAGCAGGCCAGCTTCTGCGTAACCACCGAAACGGTCGTGAGCCCAGAATACGATATCAGGACCGTCGCCAGTCGCTGCAGTTTGAGGGAATTTGTCTTGAAGGCCATCTGGGTGAGCCACAGTCACTTTAATGCCTGTGTCTTCTTCAAATTTCTTACCAACTTCAGCAAGGCCGTTGTAGCCTTTATCACCGTTGATCCAGATAGTAAGTTGTCCTTCTTCGATGGCAGCATTAGCACCAAAAGAACCCAAAGCAACAAGAGTACCTAGTGCTACAGCGCTTAACTTTTTCATGTTCGTATCCTTTTTATATTTTTGATGTAGGGCTAGTCCATTGAGGTTCAGCCGTATTTCGACATATATCATCTGAAATAATCCAATATGTCTCATCCTCCTAATCCCTACGCCCTTACAATTATGACGTATTTTCGTGATCTAAATCGCCAAGGGTAAGAGACTCAAATCACAAAATGGATAGTTCCTGTGATCGGTTTCAACTTTAGGTGGTGCAATAATGTGATTTCCGACCAACTGCTTTCTTCCTCCTCCTTTTTTACTCCTCCCTTTCTACTCCCCCTACAATTATTTCTATTAGGAGGATGTCGCACTACGCACAATCTTAGAAACTGCAGTCATCCAAGAGTGGATGGTAAGAACCCTTTCCCAGCAGTGCCTACGTATTAGGAAAAAGATTTGCTGGTTTTGCATTGCCAGACGAGTGGAATGTCATTATTAGTGTTGTTTGTGGTAATTATTTCACGGGGGAGACAATACGAATAATGTGGGGGAGAGAAACTCGTACTTGGCTATGATGGGTAGCACTTCTATTCAGGACATTTTATTGAAGTGCTACCCTACTTTTCTTACCAACCGCAAGAACTTACCGATTCCTACTGTTACTGCTCGCTAGATAATTCATATAATGATGAGCGGTGAATAATAAAAAATTGATCGAGGACGAGCTACATGGCGAGTGTCACGTTAAAAAATGTTTGTAAAGCGTATGGCGACGTACTGATTTCTAAGAACGTAGACCTAACAATCAACGAAGGTGAATTTGTTGTTTTCGTAGGTCCATCAGGTTGTGGTAAATCTACCCTTTTACGTTGTATTGCCGGTCTTGAAGACATTACTTCAGGTGATTTGTATATTGGTGACCAGCGCATGAATGACGTCGAACCATCCAAACGTGGTGTTGGTATGGTATTCCAGTCTTACGCTCTTTACCCGCACCTTAACTTATATGACAACATGTCATTTGGCTTGAAACTAGCAAAAGCAGACAAAGCAGAAATCGACAAGCGTGTTGAACAAGCAGCAGAAATCCTACAACTAGGCCACTTGCTTGAGCGCCAACCAAAAGCACTTTCCGGTGGACAGCGTCAACGTGTGGCGATTGGCCGAACATTGGTATCGCAGCCAAATGTATTCCTTCTAGACGAGCCACTATCAAACTTGGATGCGGCACTGCGTGTAAACATGCGTGCACAAATTACTAAGCTACAACGCCAACTTGGTTGTACCATGATCTACGTAACGCACGATCAGGTAGAAGCGATGACAATGGCAGATAAAATCGTTGTACTAGACGGCGGTTATGTATCGCAAGTTGGTAAGCCGCTTGAGCTTTACCATTACCCACAAAACCGCTTTGTAGCTGGCTTTATCGGTTCTCCTAAAATGAACTTCATGAGCGTATTCATTGATGAAGTAGAAGCAGAGCGCGTCAAAGTTCAACTATCTAACGGCGTATCTTTCTGGATTCCGGTGGATGGTACAACCGTTAACCGCGGCGACCGAATGTCTTTAGGCATTCGCCCTGAGCACCTATTATCCGCTTCTGAAGCTGATGCAAGTATTCACGGTGAAGTGATGATTGTTGAGAAGCTAGGTAACGAAACTCAAGTATACCTAAATCTAGAAGGCGCGGACGCCGACGTTATTTTCCGTCAGCCGGACACGCTTGCAGTCGACACTGGCGATAAAATCGAGATCGGTATTCCAGCTCATCGTTGTCACCTGTTCCACAGTGATGGTCGCGCATGCCGCCGCCTATACAAAGAAAACGGCGTAGAAGTCGAATAGTTCATTCGTCCTTACTCAAAAAAATCCCTCTCAAGTGAGAGGGATTTTTTTATCTTAATAAATATCAGCAATTCGATACTAAATCATTAATCGTGAACGAATCAAATCACCCGTTTCTTCTACCCTCACATAAACCATTGTCTTTGTACTGATACTTCATTTTTAATACTTTTCCTCATTCCTCATAAGTAAGTACCAGCTTTTTCCTAACCCGCCAAACTTAGCCAAAGGGCTAAATATCATTCTTATTTCCACTTACCTCAACAAAGCAAATTTTTACACTTATCAACGAAATTACACGTGACAAAAAACTCAGCAGCATTCCACAGAATGCTCTGTGCACTAACTACTAATAACGTTCACGACACGGCAATTGGGGAAGACACCCAAGGGCGGTAGCGTGTCAGAAGGGAAACTGAGTCATGAAACAAAAAGGACTTATCCGCTCTCATGAGATGGAGTTCGCTTTTTTATATCGCATCTCAGATCTTGCTGTCATCGTCTCTTTTATGCTGCTTTTAGTGTTCAAAGACATGAATACTGCGATGGGGAAAGATTACGTCATATTGGCTTTCGTTGGAGGCATCTCCTTTCTATTTATGGCAGAAAGCGGCAATCTTTATCGCTCTTGGCGAACCAGTTCGTTTAAAGAGCAGATGTTTATTGTCTGTGTTGCTTGGGCGGTGACTTCTGCACTTATCTTTATTGTGCTGTATTTTTCTGAAGTCCATACCTTATTTGATAACACAATTTTAGCGCTGTGGTTTGCGATTACGCCCGCTCTGCTTTTAGCATGGCGAGTAACATTCCGTACCGGATTAGCCTATTTGAGAAAAAAAGGATTCAACACTCGCACTGCGATCATCATCGGCCAAACTCCTCACGGCATTACCCTAGCTAACGAAATTCAAAACCACACAGAACACGGCGTGCTTTTTGATGGCTTTTACGACGAACGATCTTCCGACAGACTGCCAAATTCTGATTATCCTATTAAAGGAGCTGTTGACCACGCCCTTGAGCGAGCTAAAAAAGGGGAAGTAGATTACGTCTATATCGCGATGCCAATGCACGCAAAAGAGCGCATTGCGTCACTTCTTAACCAATTCTCAGATACCACCGCAAATACGTATCTGATTCCCGACTTCTTCACTTATAACCTTTTACATTCTCGTTGGGCGCAGATCGGCCAAGTTCAAACACTAAGTGTCTTTGATACACCTTTTGCTGGAATTTCTTCTTGGGTAAAACGGTTTGAAGACATCTTGTTTTCGAGCATTATTTTGGTCTTAATCGCCCCTATTCTATTCGTCATTGCGATTGGCATTAAGGCAACTTCTAAAGGCCCTGTCATCTTTAAACAACATCGTTACGGTCTTGATGGACGCAAGATTGAAGTCTGGAAGTTCCGTTCAATGACAACCATGGATCAAGGTTCCAACGTGAAACAGGCGACAAAGAACGATCCTCGTATTACGCCTTTTGGCGGATTTCTACGTCGCACCTCTTTGGACGAACTGCCTCAATTTATCAATGTACTGCAAGGGACCATGTCTATTGTTGGTCCACGCCCTCATGCCGTGGCGCACAATGAAGAGTATCGCCAGATTGTTGACCGATACATGCTACGTCACAAAGTAAAACCAGGCATTACTGGCTGGGCGCAAATTAATGGTTATCGCGGCGAAACCGACACCTTAGAAAAAATGGAAAAGAGAGTCGAATTTGATTTGGATTACATCCACCACTGGTCGGTTTGGATGGACATCAAAATCATCTTTATGACCGTTTTCAAAGGCTTCACTGGTGCTAACGCTTACTAAGGTTGAGATTATGAAGAAACTGACAATGGCAATAGCATTGAGTCTGTTTTCTACTGACTTGCTCGCAGAACCGATGGCTTACCAAACCGAGTCTGGTATAGAGTTGATTCCCCTCGTAAAAACTTTCTACGAGGGAGATGACAACATCAATAAAGCGGAAAAATCCGGCAATGTAGAATCGGTCAATATTTGGGGTATAGAACCAAGCTTATTAGCACGTATAGAACGGAATCGCTATCGCGCAGATATTTTATATAAGTTAAAAGCTGGCTTTTCATCTGACGATCGCAACGACTTCGACGACCACACTTTTCAGTTTTCCAACTTTTTCGAATTTAATCATCGTCATCGTTTAGTGGTTGATTACCGTTTTCGCGCCCAGCATGAAGTTCGAGGAGAAGATATTACCGAAGGTAATGGTAGCGCAATCGACTCACCAATAGAGTTCAACCGTAACGATGTAAAAACCAATTATGTCTTTGGATCTAACGGTGCCAAAGGCAGACTCGAATTCGGTTTAGGCTATAGTGATAAAACCTATCAAAACTATCGTGAAGGCTTGCCTGGGCGCCCAAACGCTAAAACTAAATACAACGATTTTCGAGCTCCCAATGCACATTTGGAGTTCTATTTAAGAGCGACGCCAAGAACCTATTGGTTAGTCGGAACAAACCAAATCGTAACCGATTATCAGCACCGAAATTCTGCGCAGCCATCGAAAGATAACAACACCAGTTTCTATTACACCGGTGCCGAATGGGAAGTCACAGGAAAAACCAAAGGCATCGCTCGACTCGGTTATCAAATCAAAGATTTTGACAGCGCTCAACGAGAGACATTTAAAGGCTTTAGTTGGGATATCGGCTTTGAATGGTTGCCTCAAGAACAAACTCTAGTCAGCGTGAAAACCACTCAAGCGGCGGTTAACCCCGATCAAGATGGCGATTACAACCTACAAACTCGTTACCGACTGAACCTGAAGCACGATTGGAATAGTTACCTTGCAACTCGCTTAGGTGCTGTTTATCAACAAGATGATTACACGGGAATCTCCAGAAACGACGATCGGTACACTCTATCTTTTGGTATCGATTATCAGATCAAACGTTGGATACAGCTGCAAGCCGATTGGCAATACCAAGATAAAAACTCTAGCCGATCGGATTATAGCTTCGAACAAAATATTTGGACTTTAAGCGCACAGTTTTCTCTGTAAAAAGGATTATTAATGAAGGCATTCATCAAATTCATGAGTGTAGCGTTGTTGCTATTTAGCACTTTGGTCAACGCTGACTCAAACGAGGAAGATTACTTACTCGATACTGGCGATACCATTTCCGTGCAGGTCTATGGTGAAGAAGATCTTACGATTAAAAATATTCTAATAACGTCAGATGGCTACTTTGATTACCCCTACCTTGGCCGAATTAAAGCAATCAAAAAAACACCAAAACAACTCAAGTACGAAATAGAAACGGGCTTAAAAGGCGATTATCTCATCAATCCAAAAGTGATGGTCACCATCAATAACTTTCGTCTATTTTACGTTAATGGCGAAGTCAGGAAACCTGGTGGATTTGAGTACCGTCCAGGGTTAACCATAGAGAAGGCCATCGCTCTAGCAGGTGGCTTGACCGACAGAGCCTCACGCAAAGGCATTAACCTCACCAAGCATAAAACAGGTCAAACGATGGAAGGAGTCAGTATGCACCGCAACGTTGAACCTGGTGACATTGTATTTATTGACCAGAGCTTCTTTTAAGTGACAGGGAATCAAATGAACGGGACTCATCCAAATAATCTCCAGATGAACAAAGTAGAACTGATTCGTTTTGGCCATCACTTCAAAGCGATTAAAAAGAATTGGCTAAGCATCGCAGCATTCACGCTTCTGTTCTCATTAACTTGTACTTGGTATATCTACTCCAAAGCATCGATATACCAAGCTACAGCTACGCTACTCATCCAAGAGGAGCAAAAAAGCGCCCTTTCAATCGAGGAAGTATATGGCGTCGACACGACAAAAAAAGAGTACTTTCAAACGCAAATCGCCATTTTAAAATCGAATCATATTGCAGATAAGGTCATTAGAGAGCTGAACCTCACCCAATTACCTGAATTCACAAGCTCAGGGGGGTTAAATAAAAAAATCGACCAAATAAAGTCGATTCCTTTTGTTCAAGACCTACTGAATGTGGCACCAAGCCCAAAAGAAACCGCCCAGTTTTCAGAGTCCTATTATCAGGCACTTCAAGCTTTCAGAAGTAAACTCGATATTGAGCCAGTACGTAACACCCAATTAGTCAGAATTCGCTTTCGTTCTACCGATCCTAAGCTTGCGACGACAATCGCCAACGCGGTCGGCCAAGCCTACATTGACGCAAATTTTGAAGCCAAATTGGTCGTTACACAAAATGCGGCTACTTGGTTGACAAATAACTCTCAAAAATTGGAGGAGCGATTACGTAACTCGGAGCAAGCGCTGCAAGAATTCTTGTTAAAAGAAGGGTTGATCGATATAAACGGTATTGATGAAATTTACGCAAATGAGCTAGAAGAACTCACTCGCAAGCTGAATATCGCTGTTAATAAGCGTATTGAAGCGCAGACGTTAATCCAACTGTTACGACGTAAATCTTCGCAAAGTTTAGACAGCTTGTTGTCAATTGATGAATTCGCTAATCAAGCGCAAATCCGCGATCTAAAATTGTCGGAAGCACAGGCAGCCAAAAATCTCTCTGAACTGGCACAGCGCTACGGACCTAAACATGATCGAATGATTCAGGCGAAAGCACAGCTTGCTGAAATTCAATCAAGAACCCAGCAACTCATCCGTGACATTTCCTTCAGTAAGCAACAAGACCTTCTTGCTGCAAAAGCGCAAGAGGACATGCTTCGAGCAGAGCTCGATAACAAAAAGTCAGACTTCCAATCGTTAGGGTCACAAAAAGCGCGTTACGAACAGTTAAAACGCGAGGTTGAATCTAATAAGGCACTCTATGAAGCGTTCTTAAATCGTGAGAAAGAGACCAACGCCACCAGCGACTACAAGAATGTCACTGCTCGCTTTACTGATAAAGCCATCATTCCTCTATTCCCGGTGGCACCACAACGAATCAAACTGGTACTGATTGCCACCTTTTTTGGCTTTGCCATTGCTTGCGCTCTAGTCATCATCTTAGAAACGATGCGAGAAGTTATCCGAAGCACAGCCGACGTGCAGGAAAAACTTGGTGTTACGTGTTTAGGTGTGATTCCTATGGTCAAAAAACGCAATTTGCGTAAAAACGGCGTCAGTTATACCGCGTATTTAGATGATGAAGAAAAGCTATTTAGTGAAGCTTGCCGCTCAGTCAGAACCTCGCTTCTGCTCAGATTAACCAACACGAAGCAAAAGATATTGCCCTTTACCTCTGCTATTCCAGAAGAAGGAAAAACATCAACCAGTATCAATATGGCGGTGTCGTTTTCAAAAATGGAAAAGGTATTGATCATCGACTGCGATTTACGTCGACCTTCCATCGCAAAGCGATTCGGTATTGCTGAATCAAGCCCTGGCTTAACGCATATCCTGACGATGGATACGCCAATCAAAGATTGTGTTACACATATAAAAGAAGCCAACTTAGATGTATTACCGGCCGGCCTAATTCCGCCAAACCCACAGGAATTATTGGCTTCTGATCGCTTTAAAAAGTTGCTCGAACATTTTCAAAATAAGTATGACCGGATCATTATCGATACACCGCCCCTACTGTCAGTGAGTGACGCACTTATTCTTGGTCAGTATGCCAATGGTCTGATCACCGTCATTCGCTCAGAATCAACAAAATCATCACTGGTTAACCTTGCGTTATCTAAACAAATACAACACTCAGTTCCATCTCTTGGCGTCTTAATCACACAAGCCAAGGCCAAGGAAGGAGAGACGCTCTATGTCCAGAAATACGCCTACTAACGTAAACCTATCTTGGTACCAAACGTTGAAAAGCCAAGAACAGCCGGTATTGATCTATCAAATGGGCAAAGTAGGTTCGAGTGCATTAGAGCATTCCATTCCTGACTCGATTCACTTGCACGACCTTATGACCGTCGATGCGCAAAAACAAATATCCCCCGTTAGAGCGCAATTGCATAAGCCTCAGATCAATGCGTTAAAGCGACGACTAAAGCGTATAACGATGAGCCACATGTTAAAGCGCAAGAAAAAAGTTCGAATCATCTCGCTGGTGCGTGAACCGATCGGACGAAATGTCTCAATGTTCTTTCAAGCACTTCCTTTTTGGATGGCGGACAAATATCTAAAGGATGACAGCGCAATACGTACCGAACGACCGCAATTACTCCAAGAAGCATTTGATAAGCACATGAATCATCAATATGCGCTGCAGTGGTTTGACAACGAGATCAAACAACTAACAGGGATTGACGTGTTTAACGAGTCTTTTAATCACGAAGTAGGCTATCAAACATACCATAACAATAACTTCTCACTGTTGGTCATTCGAAGTGACAAGCTAACGAAGGCTAACTCCGCAGTTGAAGACTTTTTAGGTTACCCCGTAGATGTTGTTTATGAAAATCAATCAGACAACAAATGGTACTCGCCACTAATGAAAGAATTCAAAACGCAATTTCAACCTACACCCGAGTACGTTGAAGAAATGCTGAATTCTAAATTGACGAAGCACTTTTTCTCAAATGCAGAAATCACCGACCTTAAACAGCAATATCTGACCAATTAATCATGAAAACCAAGATTCTACATATTATTAATGATCTTTCTCAGAACGGCGGTGCTCAGAAGTTCTTAGTCGACCTTGTTTTAGAACATAAGCCTGAATACGAAATCAAAATTTTGGTCTTGTGTGATGAAAATGATTACTTACTAATGCTATCCGCCCAAGGGATAGAGTGTTTTAACTGGCGCACATTGTCATTGAGTGAGAAATTCTCTTTGCTGCGTTGGCCGGATGTCGTTCACGGGCACCTCTACCCTTCCATTTACCTAGCGCTATTGGCGGTAGGTAAAAAACGAATCCAGACTGAGCACTGTTCTTATAACCGTCGACGTGACTATCCGCTGTTTAAGTTCATGGAATACGTCTTGTATTGGGGCCACGACTTGACGGTCAGTATTAGTGAAAAAGTACAAGATGAACTGGTGAAGTTCATGCCTCGCTACCAACACAAATATCACGTGGTGCACAATGGCGTTGATTTAAAAAGGTTTTCTATGACGCCAAGATGCGCCAGCCACCTAATCGACAAACCAGTTATCAAGATTGGAATGGTGGGCCGACTTCACCAACATAAAGATCATGAAACGCTTATCCAAGCACTTATCCATTTACCAAGACGATACGAACTCCACCTTGCGGGAGATGGAGAAAAAAAATCGTCACTGCAAGCATTGGCAACAAAAATCAACGTCGCGCAACGTGTTCACTTTCATGGCGTAGTTTCTGACGTTCCAGCCTTTTTGAACGACATGGATATTTACGTGCAATCGTCGCACGTCGAAGGCTTTGGTTTGGCGGCGGTTGAGGCGATGGCAGCAGGCTTACCCGTACTATCGTCGGACGTACCTGGTTTGGATGACGTCACCGGACGTGCCGAATATTTATTTCAAGTTGGTAACGTCACTGAACTGAGCCAAAAAGTTCTCCAGCTGTGTGAAAGTGTTGAGCGGTATGACGCTGCAAGTCAATACTCAGTCAATAGGGCCTCTCTCTACACCATCGATAAATTTCGTGAAGGTTACTATGGAATCTACCAGCAGCTTTGCGCCAACAAATAGTTCCGCGCCATCGAGCCATCGCGCCTCATTGCTTGCAGCATGCCTATTAGCATTGTTCTTTATTCCTATGAAGTTTCGTGCTGGAGGAATAGCGCTAGCCCCATCTGACATCGCAAGCCTTTTGTCCATTGGTTTTACTGCATTAGTGGTATTGGAAGGAAAAGCTGAAAAACTCATGCATCCCTGTATGGGGTTCCTCGTATTGTTCACTGGGTATGTGTTCATAAATGGTCTGCTAAATCGCGTCCCTTTAATGCCGCTAGTTATAGAAACTGTGCAATGGTTAGCGATTTTGTGCCTACTGAGCCTGATGTACGCCTATGGCGTGTTTGATGACGAACGGGTAATGGTTTATTTCACGTATCTGTTGTTTTTCATCTGTACGCTCGTTGCCTTATGGCACTTTGCTCAGGGCTATCAAAGCGGGTTTAAGTTACTCGGGGTAAGTAAATACGGGTTCGGTGTACTGTGCTCGCTACTGTACCTTTATCGAGATAAAATTCGCGCTTTCCACCTTTTGATGCTCGTAGCTTTAGTATTACTGGTGTTGTCACAAGAAAGAAAAGCGCTACTTGGTTTTTGTCTGCTTTTCTTCTTTGACCAACTGCTCGTAAAAAACTTAATGAGAAAATCGCTCAGCGAAACGTACACGTGGACGATTTTATTAGCCTTAAGCTTCACTGTGTTTACTGCCGTCACAACCACACTCTACGTTGGGTTTGAAACGCTAGCAGACACATTGGAAATAACCCAAGAAGACGTCTTATTTGCCAACCAAAGTGAAGCGCGCTGGGTATCGAATCTTCATAGAAAACTTTTACTTGCCAATGGGCTAGATATTTTACTTCAACACCCGGTGTTAGGTGTCGGCGCGAAAATGTTACCCAACTTTATGATCAGTTACTTTAACTATGATGAGCTGGCGATCTACACCCACAACTTTGTGTTAGATACCGCAATTGAATACGGATTGCTTGGTATCGGTCTGCTGTTTGGTGGTTATTTTCTTTTTATTCGCTTTTGCTTCCGTAGTCTTAATGAAAACAGAAAAAGCCTATTACTTGCGATATACGCCCTCATCATGGTGTTTTTCGTTGCGGTAAACACCACCATAATTTTAATACTCTTATTACCCGTCATGATCAGCATGAGCAACGACTCAAGGGCCATTGCTCATACTTTTCCGGTAAACCATCACCACGAATATGAATAATCAAGGATAGGATAGATGAAGTATTCAATCTCTCGACAATTTGAAAAGAACCGAGAACTCCAAGCTGATAATTTTGTTTTAGTTTACCAAATGGGCAAAGTTGGCTCCTCATCAATTGAGCACACGCTAGGGGAGAAAAATATCCCGAGCTATCACATCCACACCTTTGATGATCACGAAGAATTTCACATGTATCACAATAAAAAAGACGTGAGTAAATTCTTCGACTTCCGAAACCGCGCACTCTATCGCTTAGTGCTCAAGCAGCGAAAACGTATCTTACAAAAACGCGAACAGATTAAAATCGTTACGCTGGTCCGCGATCCAATCGCAACTGTCTTTTCTCGCTTCTTTCAAGATCTCCATTTGCAATTTATCGAAGGCAAAAAGAACGATGCAATTCACCGAGATATGGAAGTCACGTATCAGCACCTCGAGCATTGCTTTGATAACTATATCAATCTCAACTATTTTGCGGACTGGTTCGACAACGAGTTAAAGCGTAATTTCAATATCGATGTGATGCGCCAAGAGCTGGACAACACTCAACCTTTCTTCACATTCCAGAACGCTCAGGCCAACGTCATGCTAATCAAATGCGAACAGCTCAGTTCTCTTGATAAAGAAATCGGTGAGTTTCTTGAGTTGCAAGACTTCGTGCTAAAAAACAGCAACGAAGCGAAAAACAAGTGGTACTCCAATATCCACCAACACTTTAAGAATCACTACGACTTCTCAAAACTGTTCTATATGTACGATCTTCCCTTGTATCGCCACGTTTATTCAGAGCAAGAGCGTGATGCTTTTAAACACAAATGGATGCAAACACCAGGGACAAAATCATCATGAAGAAAGTACTCCATGTTACAGAAGCGTTTGGAGGTGGCGTTCAAACCGCCCTCTATAGTTATGTTCACTCATCCAGAGACGAGCCATATCAACATTTCTTGCTAGCCAGAGCCCGAGAAAACGACTTGACCAATGAGAACAACCACCACATTTTCGTACAGACAAAGTGGGTAGAAGGCGGCTTGCTTCAATTTATTCGCGATGCAAACCACATGATTGCATCACTTGCTCCCGACGTCGTGCATTTGCACTCGAGTAAAGCGGGATTTCTCGGCCGATTTCTAAAGCTTGGCAAGGCACGCTTGGTTTACACACCGCACTGTTATGCCTTCGAACGTGAAGATATCTCAGAGCTTGCACGCCAGATCTATAAAGCACTAGAGAAAGTAAAACTGAGCAAAATTGATGTGGTTGCAGGCTGTAGCCAACGAGAGTGTGACCTAGCCATTAGCATTGGTGCGAAACGTGCCGAACTGCTCAACAACTACGTGTCTTATCAAAGTGAAGATCGTATAGAGCGAAACAAGCAAGAAGCGCTGAAGCTCGTTGTACTTGGCCGTGTCGCGCCCCAAAAAGATCCTCAGTTTCTTATCAGCACATTGCAGTTCCTTAATCGGTATGCACTTAACCGCCCGATAGAGATCACATGGATAGGTGGCGGTGACCACGTACTCGAACAGAAATTACGTACTGAAAATGTGGATGTAACGGGTATGCTGCCTCGCGATGAGGTAGTTGAAAAGCTCAAGGGTTCAGACCTTTATCTACACACTGCAGCATGGGAAGGGATGCCGTTAACCATTCTAGAAGCATCCAAGTTACATCTTCCTATGGTTATTCGGAGCATCGGCGCAACCAAAGATCTCAACTACCCGTTTTTAGCGCTCACACCTGAAGAAATGGCCAAGCAGATCGCGCATAGTGTCAATCATTATGAAGACATCGATTTTCGCCAATATACAGCAGAATTAAACGATGCCTTCAGTGAAGAAAAACAGCGCCTCGCACTCAATAAACTTTACGGTTAAATGCCCCTATGTTTCACACTGTTCAACAAAAATTACTGTTGATGCCCAGCGGTAAAAAAAGCTTGTTATCTACCGGATTAAAAACCGCAATCACGCGTGTGTTGAGTGCGCTATTTGCTTTTTTACTGACTCTGATTGTATCGAAGACCAGTGACGCTTCGACGGCCGGTCAATTCTTCTTTTTATTCAACCTAGTCTCGCTACTCGCTATCGTTTCTCAGCTAGGTTTTGATGTCTCGTTAGTTCGTTACAATGCGATCGCTTTTAATAACAAAGAGAAGCTTGAACAAAGCCAAAACTATAAAACCGCACTTTATCGAAGTATGGCATTTTGCTTGCTCGCCATAGGCGTTTTGTTGGCAGGGTTTAATCTGTTTCCAGGACAGCTAAACCAGACTCAATCACCAATGTATGCGATTACTTTATGCTTGCTTTGCATACCTTTCTTGGTGCTTGCGCAAACCAACAGTCGGGTGCTTCAAGCATGTAGAAAAGTTGTATCATCTCTGTTTGCGTTGCAGCTTGGGGTAAGCATGTTGATGGTCATTTTTGTCTTTGCCCTAGACTATATCGGTCAGCAAAATATCAACAATCTAATGACCGCACTGCTTTTAGCGAGCATAGGTGTCGCGGTCATATCTAGTGCCAATTGGCTTGGCTCAGATCAATATCAAACATCGGCTTTCGTACCAAACAAAAAAATGGTCTCTTCTGCCAAGCAAGTCTGGGTTGGCAGTATCTTCACGAATGTTCTTCAATGGGGAAGCCTTGTTATTACGGGCTTTTTTATCTCAACAGCGGAACTCGGTTTGTTAGCCGCAGCCCAACGTACATCACTACTGATTGGCTTCGTGCTGATTACCATTAACTTTGTGGTCGCCCCGATGTTTGCCTCTCTCTACAAAGAGCGTCAAATGCGCAAACTGCAGAACCTGAGCCGCTTGGCGTGCCGAGCTAATGTTGGTTTAGCGATTGTACCCGTAATTATTTGCACCCTCTTCCCCGAGTTTGTAATGCAGTTTTTTGGTGAGGAGTTTCTCGCCGCGGCGCCACTATTAGTCGTCCTTTCTCTGGGGCAGTTAGTCAATGTTGCGACTGGTTCAGTAGGTTTTTTATTATTAATGAGTGGTCATGAGAGAACCATGAAATACATTACAATTTCCTCCGGTACGGTGTCCATCTGCCTACTTGTTACGCTTTGCCAAATGTTTGGGGTGATTGGTGCAGCGTGGGCAATGGCAATTGGCATGGCTATCCAGAATTTAGCTGCACTGTACTTTGTAAAACGTTACTTAGGCTTCTTTCCAATAGGTTAATTATGGCTTTAATACTGGCACGCACGAGTTTTGTTTTAGTCCTGATGCTAACCGCTTCACTCTCTTTGTGGAAAAGCTCTGACCTACACCATACTGCTTACCTGCAAATGGAAACCTACTTAGGCGGATCGAGTACGCTTCACTTTACTTTCAGTTTATTGATCGGCTTTTTATCGGTTTTCACGTTCCCTTCTCTGGTGAGCTCGAATAAAACCGACGTTTTTGGGATTCGTCTTTTGCTACTGCTGTTGGCTATCGTTTCAATGGAAGAAATAAGCCAACTTTTTATTCCAAATCGATCATTTAGTTTTGATGATCTCAGCACCAACTGGATAGGCGTTATCTCAGGTTACTTTAGTGCCAAGTTAATTCGCTTCATCCGCACTCGATCGTTCTAGTAATACAGGAATCTCTGGGGGATTTGGGTATATAATTGCGCCAAACATCCAGACTAACGAGTACATCATGCCATCTCATCCAACCAAGATTGCTTTTTTTGAATTCTTAACCCCGTTGATCACGTCAGGCAAAAAGACGATAACAATTCGAGATGAATCAGAAAGCCATTACGTTCCCAATACAGAAGTCGAAGTTTTTACCTTAGAAACGGATAGTAAAGTCTGCGATATCAAGATACGTTCTGTAGAACCACTTCACTTTGAAGATATTAATGAGTTTCATGCAGAACAAGAAGCCATCGAACTACCAAAACTCAAGCAGTTAATTCGAGAAATCTACCCAAATACCGACACGCTCTTTGTTATTGAGTATGAGCTGATTAAATAACCCACAACAAACACTAGACGACTGGTCTAATTCATTCTATAGTACACTCCATGAACGCAAAGACGAATGACACACGCCAACATATTCTCGACGTCGGATACGAGTTGATCGTAAACCGAGGGTTCACGAGTGTTGGTCTTTCAGAGCTGTTAAAAAAGGCCGCAGTGCCAAAAGGCTCGTTTTATCATTACTTCAAGTCCAAAGAACAATTTGGTGAAGCGATGATTCAAGACTACTTTACTAAGTATTTTGAGCGTTTAAACGCACGCTTTACCAATACTGAACTGAGTGGCTACCAACGCCTAATGAGCTATTTCGAAGAAATGGTCAAAGTAGAAGACGACGTGTGTAATGCGAACAAATGTTTATTGGTCAAGTTAAGTGCAGAAGTCTCCGATCTCTCTGAGTCAATGCGCTTGGCATTACGCCAAGGAGCAGACAAAACCATTCAAGCGATAGCGGATTGCATAGACATCGGCATTCAAGATGGCTCAATCCCCAATGGTGACAGTGCGTTATTAGCAAGGCAGATATACTACCTTTGGAATGGCGCTAGCTTGCTGAACAAACTTTATCAAGATCAGGCAGCATTGACGCAAAGTCTGACCTATACTCAACACTTACTGCAGAATACGCGCACTTGTCCATAACAGGCGGCGTGGAAGCAGAATGAACACCCTACACACGTTTCACTGTCAGAAAAAGCGTCAGTGTTAACACAGTAAACCTTCCCGCTTTAAATAAGCGGGATATTTTGAAATAAATACTAGACGACCGGTCTAATCAACAAGTGAGATAGATATGACTAACGCAACAAATCGCAGAATCGTACTCGCGTCACGTCCCCATGGTGCACCGACACAAGAAAACTTTCGTTTAGAAGAGGTAACGAAACCGACTCCGAGAGAGGGTGAAATGCTATTGAGAACGGTTTATTTATCTCTAGATCCATACATGCGTGGTCGCATGAGTGATGCCGAATCATACGCTGACCCTGTTGCAATTGATGACGTAATGGTCGGTGGTACAGTTTGTCAGGTAGAAACATCAAACCACCCAGATTACGAAGCAGGTGAATGGGTTCTTGCCTACACTGTTGGCTGGCAAGACTACGCTATCTCAACTGGTGAGATGGTCATTAAACTTGGTAAAGAACCGCAAAATCCTTCTTACGCGCTAGGCGTTGCAGGTATGCCAGGATTTACCGCGTACATGGGTTTACTCGACATTGGTCAGCCAAAACCAGGGGAAACCATCGTGGTAGCAGCTGCTACGGGGCCTGTAGGCGCAACAGTTGGTCAAATTGGTAAAATCAAAGGTTGCCGAGTTGTTGGTATAGCAGGCGGAGAAGAAAAATGCCGTTACGCTAAAGAGGTGCTTGGCTTCGATGAGTGTATTGATCACAAAGCTGAAGACTTTGCAGAACAACTGAAAAATGCCTGTGACAAAGGTATTAATGTTTACTTCGAAAACGTAGGTGGCAAAGTATTCGAGGCTGTAATGCCACTTCTGAATACAAATGCGCGTATCCCACTTTGTGGTTTGATTTCTCAGTACAACACGACAGAGCTGCCTGAAGGTACCGACCATCTTCCATTACTAATGGGTAAGCTCCTGACCAAACGAATCAAGGTGCAAGGCTTCATCATTTTTGATGATTACGGACATCGTTACGGTGAATTTGCGCAAGATATTAATCAATGGTTGGCAGAAGGAAAGATCCAATACCGCGAACATCTAGTACAAGGACTGGACAATGCGCCAAAAGCATTCATCGGTCTGTTGGAAGGTAAGAATTTCGGCAAGCTTGTAGTACAGATTAACGACCCATTATAAAAAGGGATATGTAAATGATTAAACTTCACCACCTCAATCAGTCTCGTTCAAAGCGCATCATTTGGTTACTTGAAGAGCTAGATGTAAATTACGAGATTGTACCCTATGTCCGTGATTCCGTGACCTTCATGGCACCGCCAGAACTAAAAAGTGTTCACCCATTAGGAAAGTCACCTGTTCTTGAAGATAACGGCGAGATTATCATTGAGTCGGGTGCAATGACCGAATATTTGATTGAGAAATACAGTGACGGAGCCTTTGCTCCTGAGCGTGGTACAAAAGCACACACAGAATATTTGCAATGGATGCACTTTGCAGAAAGCTCTGCAATTTTACCTATGTTGCTAAAAATCTTCCTAAGCAAAGAGCCAAATGAAACTCAGTTTTTATCAGGCTATGCCGACAAGGAAGCAATGAATGTACTAGGCTACTTCGAGCAATCCTTAGAAGGCAAAACTTACCTAGTAGAAGAGCGTCTGACTGGCGCTGACATCATGATGTCTTTCATTGTCGAATTGGTTCAAAAGTTTGGTTTAGTTAATCACTTCCCTAATATTGAACGTTATGGGAAACAGCTCGCGACACACCCAGCATTTGCAAAAGCTGAACAACTTGAAGTGAAGTACTCTTAATTACTTCCCCCCTTTCGCCCCTTTGATGACACGTAAAACTTCATTTAAGGGGCGATATTACTAGCATCGCAGACACGCTAACTGTATAGCGCTCCCCCCCAGTCAATCGCTTTCGAGAACGTCGATTGTTATGTCAATCAAGCTAATGTAGTAAATTTCTGATTCTCATATAGTTTCGACCATAGTCACCATCTATTGAATTGATAAGCAATATCAGTTTTCTCCTCCAGCTTTTCCGTAATAACCTCCTCTACAGTTTCTAAGGTATTGAGCCCTGGAGGGGGAAGAAAAATGACAAACAAGAAATTGACTACAGCAGCAGGTTGCCCTGTCGCACATAACCAAAACGTTATGACTGCAGGTCCTCGTGGCCCTCAACTATTACAAGACGTTTGGTTCCTTGAAAAATTGGCACACTTTGACCGCGAAGTGATCCCTGAGCGTCGTATGCACGCAAAAGGTTCAGGTGCTTACGGTACGTTCACAGTAACGCACGACATCACAAAATACACTCGCGCTAAGATCTTCTCTGACATCGGCAAAAAAACAGAACTATTCGCTCGCTTCACTACTGTAGCTGGTGAGCGCGGTGCAGCAGACGCAGAACGCGACATCCGTGGTTTCGCACTAAAATTCTACACTGAAGAAGGTAACTGGGACTTGGTTGGTAACAACACACCAGTATTCTTCCTGCGTGACCCACTAAAATTCCCAGACCTAAACCACGCAGTAAAACGCGACCCTCGCACTAACATGCGTAGCTCTACCAACAACTGGGATTTCTGGACGTCATTACCTGAAGCATTCCACCAAGTGACTATCGTAATGAGTGACCGTGGTATCCCTGCTTCTTACCGTCATATGCATGGTTTTGGTAGCCACACATTCAGCTTCATCAACGCAGAAAACGAGCGTTACTGGGTAAAATTCCACTTCAAAACTCAGCAAGGCATCAAAAACCTAACTGACCAAGAAGCAGAAGCGATCGTAGGTAAAGACCGCGAAAGCCATCACCGTGACCTTTACGAAGCGATTGAGCGTCAAGACTTCCCTAAATGGAAGATGTACGTACAGATCATGCCTGAGCTAGAAGCGGATGAAGTCAACTTCAACCCATTCGACCTAACACGTGTATGGTCTCAAAAAGACTACCCACTGATCCCAGTTGGTGAGTTTGAACTGAACCGTAACCCAGAAAACTTCTACGCAGAAGTTGAGCAATCAGCGTTCAACCCAGCTGCAGTAGTACCTGGTATCGGCTTCTCTCCAGATAAGATGCTACAAGGTCGTCTGTTCGCTTACGGCGATGCTCAGCGTTACCGTCTAGGTGTGAACCACCATCAAATCCCAGTGAACGCACCTCGTTGCCCTGTTCACAGCTACCACCGCGATGGCGCAATGCGCGTTGATGGCAACTTTGGTTCAACACTAGGTTACGAGCCAAACTACAAACAAGAATGGGCAGAGCAACCAGATTACTCTGAGCCACCTCTACGCATCAACGGCAACGCTGATCACTACGATCACCGTGTAGACGAAGACTACTTCAGCCAAGCGGGTGACCTATTCCGTCTGATGAGCGAAGAGCAACGTCAAACTCTGTTCGACAACACAGCTCGCGCAATGGACGGTGTACCAGAGTTCATCCAACAGCGCCACGTTCAACACGCATACCAAGCGGACGAAGCGTACGGCAAAGGTCTTGAAATTGCACTAGGCTTAAACAAGTAAGCGAACGCTGTGATCGTCACGCTGTGTGATTAAAAGACATAAAAAAGGAGGTGCCCAACAGCACCTCCTGATTTCAAATCACTAATCCTTAATCACTAGCCACAACCAATGCTCAAGGAGATTCATTATGATTAACTTAGATTTCTTTAAGCTCTTTGATACCAAAGAACTGTTTATCTATTACTGATTCATCAACTACTGATTTTTAGCTACCGCTTTGATCAGTACTGATGTATCCATGCGACCTAAACCATCACGTTGAAGGTCTGCGTATTGCTCATCCACTTTCTTAGTCAGTGGAAGTTCTAGACCCACTCGCTCAGCTTCTTGCAGACAGAAACCTAAGTCTTTGCGCATCCAATCAATAGCGAAGCCAAAATCGAACTTGTCTTCAGCCATCGTATTTGCGCGGTTTTCCATCTGCCAAGAACCTGCAGCGCCATGCTTAAGCGTTTCTACAACTTGAGCGATGTCCAAGCCTGATTTTTGTGCCAGCAACAAAGCTTCACTCAGACCTTGTAAAACGCCTCCAATACAGATTTGGTTTACCATCTTACAGCGTTGACCCTGACCGTTTTCACCCAGTAGCGTCATCTGCTTCGCGTACACATCCATCGCCGGAGACACACGGTCAAAAATGCTTTGTTCACCACCACACATGATGGTTAGAACACCATTTTCTGCGCCCGCTTGACCACCAGAAACTGGCGCATCAATAAAGTGATTACCGTACTTAACACACGCTTCAGCCAGCTCAACCGCTAGGTCTGCAGAAGTGGTCGTGTGATCGACTAGCACTGCGTCCGCTTTCAAGCCGACCAGAATGCCCTCTTCACCGTAAACAACGCTACGAACGTCATCATCATTACCCACACAGGTAAAAACGATGTCACAGCCTTCTGCCGCTTCACGTGGTGTTTCACAAGCTACGCCTTGGTATTCTTCAGCCCATTTGTCGGCTTTCGCTTTTGTGCGGTTGTATACTTTGGTTTCAAAGCCCGCTTTACTTAGGTAACCAGCCATTGGGTATCCCATCACACCCAGACCAATAAATGCTACTCGTTGTTTTTCCATTGCACGCTTCCCTTAGTTCACCTGACTGAAATGTTTCGTAACATGCTACTAAAGAATTGAAATCATTACTCGTGATTTCTCTTTCCTCGGTCTCGATGATCCTGCATTGCAGTCCGTTTATTGCGCCTTCTACACCCCTTTACTTGACGATTAGCGTAACAGTCAAAGCACTTACAAAGGTTCACTACTGCTTAGCGTGGAACATCGCTTGCCCACTCTTGTCCTTGTTCGACCAGAAATTGATGTTGAACTGAGCATCATCGCTCATCTCAATGCGGTGCCAGTACTGCGGTGGACTTGTAGCAAACTGGCCTGCATTAATCACCACCACTGCTTCTGCTTCTGTGGCATTTTCATCAGCAAAGCCGTAGTAAGTCACTTGCCCTTCCATGACGCACAGCTGCCCAAACACACCCTCAGCGGTATTGTGATGAGTAAGTAGCGCTGGTGGCACATTGTCTTTAGTGAAGAAAGGCGTTGAACGTTGAACGTTGAACAGTCCAGTCTTTAGGAATTCGTAGATGCGACATAATAATACCCTCTCTAATTACAATTCTTTTCGTTTAAATCGGTTAAGCCTGACCGGCTTGAGACAACTCTCGAAGCAATGGAAATGCTTGCGTAACTTGTTCTCCCGTCACGACGAAGCCCATGAGTCGGCTATTTTCATCTTCTGCTTTCGCGGCAATGCCTGTTTGAGAAATCTGCACGCTCCAGTTCGTCACCGAACTAAAATCGCCTGCCAATTGAATTGGGTAGCTCGGCGTTTTGACCTTTACCATCATGGGTGGTAGTTTCAACTCTGCTTCTTGCCCCAGTAGTTGTTTGCCCAAAGCATTGGCACTTAGCACGATCGGTTGGAGGTACGGCATCATTCGACCTTGGATCTCAGCGCAATCGCCTAATGCAAATACATTGGCTGCTGATGTCTGTAATCGAGCATCCACCTCGATGCCTTTATTGACACTCAACCCACAAGCCTTCGCTAACCAAGTGTTAGCACGTAAACCCGCAGCTGAAATCACTACATCGGCTTCGATTTCCTTACCTTTGCTCAAGCTTGCCACCAGCGAATCATCCGAGTGATTGATCGCGACAACTCCAGTCTCTAAGGCAAGTTGAATACCTTGCTGCTTAAGTTGATTCTCCAGCGGCAATGCAACAAATTCAGGAATCAAGTTAGCGAGCAAACGGGGATTTGGCTCAACCACCGTAACGGCTTTACCACTGGTTGCGAGATCCATGGCGATCTCGACGCCGATCAAACCACCACCCATTACTAGAATTCGTTCCGCGCGGCTAATTTGCTCTTCCGCTAATTGATATTCTTGTAGCGAGTTCAGCGTTATCACCTCAGGTGCTGCATCGCCAGATATTGGTGGCACAAAGGCTTTCGCGCCTGTCGCAAGCACCAGTTTGGAGTAAGGATAGGTTTGGCCGTTGGCGACCACTTGCTGAGCTTGCACGTCGACATGCTCAATCATGGTATGGGCGAACAGTTCGATGTTGTGTTCCTGTGCGAACGCCTCACCACTTTTAACTACCAAGTCTTGGGCGGTTTGCTTGTTGCTGAATACATGACTCAAATCAGGCTTGTTGTATTCCGCGCCATCATCAGCAGTAAACACTTGCAGCGGAATATGTGCGTCAATTCGACGCACTGTTTTCACCAATTGGTAAGCCGCAAAGCCGCTACCAATAATCACAATAGGTGCTTGCATATTCGCCCCCTTACCCGTTGTATTCGACAAAGACGTCTTTACCCAAGTGACATTCTGGGCACAAGAAGTAATCTGGCACTTCAGACCATGCCGTACCCGGTTCAACGCCTTGATTAGGCTCACCTTTAGCTGGGTCGTATACCCAATTACAAACTGTACACACCATGCATTGACAATCTGCGGGATGCGCCTCGGTAGTAGGGTTATTAGGAGCAGCATCTATCACAGCTTGTGTTGTCGCTGGCGCAGCGGGTTGTGATTGAACTTGTGGTGCAGACGCCACAATCGCCGGAGAAATAACAGGACTTGTCAGGTCATGCTTTGCCCACAATTTCGCGATGTTTTGACCATGTTCGCGACACTCACGCATCGCTTTACCATCTGGTCGCCATTTGGTTTTCAAGCTCACTGCGGTTTCAAAACCTGCGTCGGTCAATCGAGCATGGATACGATCCACCGCGCCACCATTCCACCCGTAGCTACCGAATGCAGCGGCTTTCTTCGCCTTAAAGCGCAGACCGGTAATTTCTTCTAGCATGCCTGCGATCTTCGGCATCATGACGTTATTCATGGTAGACGAACCAACCAAGATGCCTTTTGAGCGGAATACGTTGGCGAGAATTTCATTCTTATCATGCTTAGAGACATTAAAGACTTTGACCGCCACGCCAGGGTCGACATCGTGAATGCCTTGCGCAATGGCATCAGCCATCATTCGAGTGTTGTTTGACATAGAGTCGTAGAAAATCGTAATGCGATCTTCTTGATAGTTGTCTGCCCATGCCAAGTATTGCTCGATGATTTGAACCGGATTATCGCGCCATACAATACCGTGTGATGTTGCGATCATGTCGACAGGCAAATTAAAGCTCAGCACTTCTTTGATTTTAGCGGTTACCAAGCTGCTGAATGGCGTTAGGATGTTTGAGTAGTAACGCAAACACTGTTCCATCAACTCATTTTGATCCACTTCATCATTGAATAAGCGTTCATCGCAGTAGTGCTGACCAAATGCGTCGTTACTGAATAACACTGCATCGCCCGTTAGGTAAGTCATCATGCTGTCTGGCCAATGCAGCATCGGCGCTTCCACGAACACCAATTGCTTACCGTTACCAATATCGATGCTGTCGCCCGTTTTTACGGTTTTGAAGTTCCACTCAGGATGGTGGTGATGACCCACAATCGAATCAATCGCCGCTTCTGTACAGTAAATTGGCGTGTTCGGAATCTTCTCCATCAATGCCGACAATGCGCCTGAGTGATCTTCTTCAGCATGGTTTACCACAATAAAGTCGATAGACTTAAGGTCGATTTCCATTTCTAAATTTTGGATGAATTGTTGACTGAATCGATGATCGACCGTATCAATCAATACGGTTTTCTCTTCACGAATTAGATAACTGTTGTAGCTGGTACCTTTTGTCATTTTGTATTCTGTACCGTGGAAGTCTTGAACTTCCCAATCGCGTTGACCTACCCAGTGGATGTTGTTTTTTACGTGAATTGTCATAATTACTACCTTGAATGACGGGATAAACAAAAATAATTTCTTCTTGTATTGCACTGGGCGTGCCAACTTTTAATTGCCATATATTTCAACATCTTAATTAAAACCCAACCTTAACAAGTGTCATTTAGACACAGTTGAAAATTGTCATTAAGACACTAAAATAGTCATATTGACACAATTGGTATTGGCTATGACTTCTTTAATCGCGCAATGGCTACACATCACGCAAGACCTTAACTCGGCGCTCACTCAACAGGCTCGCTTCGATACGTTATTAACCACGATTCGAGAGGTATTGAAGTGTGACTCTTCAGCCCTTCTTTTGTATGAAGACCAGCACTTTAAACCTTTAGCGATCAATGGATTGGCGAAAGAAGTGCTTGGACGCCGTTTCTCCATTGAGCAGCACCCAAGATTAGAAGCCATTGCCCGAGCAGGCGATATCGTGCGCTTTCCCTCTGACAGCGACTTACCTGATCCATACGATGGTTTGATCCCTAACCACGATGACAAACTGCATGTCCATTCCTGCATTGGTTTACCTCTGCTGATCGACGATCAACTGATTGGTGCCATTACGATTGACGCCTTCGACCCCAACCAATTTGATGGGCTACGCAACCAAGAGTTACGTTTTGTCAGCGCATTGGCAGCAGGTGGCTTGCACACTGCACTCCTACTAGAACAGCTAGAGACACAAGCGAGCCTGCCACGCGACTCTTACGCCGAGAAGCGCACCTTAAGTAATGAAATCATTGGCAACTCTAAGGGGATGAAGAATCTTCAAGAGCAGATTGATGCCGTCGCCGATACGGAATTGTCTGTGCTAGTGATGGGAGAAACGGGCGTGGGTAAAGAGTTAGTTGCCAGCGCTATTCACCATCGCTCTAGCCGCTCGAACAATACTTTGGTTTACCTCAACTGTGCGGCGCTGCCAGAATCAGTCGCGGAAAGCGAGTTGTTCGGACATATCAAAGGCGCATTTACGGGCGCAATCAGCAATCGTAAAGGTAAGTTCGAACAAGCCGATGGCGGCACACTGTTTTTGGATGAAGTCGGCGAACTGTCGTTAGAGCTGCAAGCCAAGTTACTTCGAGCCCTACAATACGGCGACATTCAACGTGTGGGTGATGACCGCCATATTCGAGTCAGCACACGCATTGTCGCCGCCACCAACCGTGTATTGCATGAAGAAGTGACTGCTGGTCGCTTCCGAGCCGACTTGTATCATCGTCTAAGCGTCTTCCCGCTTCATGTTCCACCTCTTCGTGAACGTGAAGACGATGTGGTGTTACTCGCAGGCTTTTTTGCCGAACGCTTAAGAAGCAAATTGGGATTGAACAGCATTCGTTTGTCCCCCACTTTAGTACAAGCACTCAAAGACTATTTATGGCCAGGCAACGTGCGAGAGCTTGAGCATGTCATTAAACGTGCCGGTGTTTTGGCAAAAGCACGTACTCACGCCATAGACATTGAGTTGGTTGAGCAAGATTTTGATATTAGAACGCCGAATCAGAACATCAAGAACGTTGAAGAAACGGAACAAAACTCTCGGCTTGAGTTACCAGAAGGCGGATTAAAGCCTGCCACAGATGCCTTCCAAAAAGCGATGATTGTTCGAGCTCTGGAAGAAAACCAAGGCAACTGGGCAGCAACTGCACGTCAGCTTGAATTAGATAACGGTAATTTACACCGGTTAGCAAAACGCCTAGGGATAAAATAGACACTAACGAATATCACCTAATATGGCATATTCATCGCCAAATAATGTGCCTGATGCCCAACCGCGCACTCAGCCCACCATAAGTAGTGAGCTGAGTGCTCAGATAGAATAGCCACCTAAGTTTGACGGTATTTTCTTCTAAATTTTATTGTCTTGAACCACCTCACAGATTTAATAACCCTTAACAATAAACACAATAATAGTTAAGGTATTTTTATGAGCTAGATCTAATAAAATTAAATATATAGTATTTATTTTAAGAATTTAAACTTTCAAAGTTCATCATAATAAATACAACCTCTATATATACACTTTACCTTCAAAAAACATCAAAATATAATCCCTTCGATAAAAAACACTTAAATGAATTTAACTGTATAAAAGTGAGGAGAATAAAATATGGGATATGGGGCGACAGTATATTCATTAGATACTGAAAAGGTTTTTAACGTACTAAAGAATGAGCGTAATCCAGAGCTAGAAAAAGCCATCATGGAAAGGTGTCAAGACTCCTTTAAAGTGATTAATGAAATGCTGGAAAGTAGTGGCGAAAGCATCCGAGCTGAAGAGCTTCTTATGCAGATGCTGTCTGAAGAGATAAAATACAGTCACTTGGGTTACGCCTATGCTTACTTGCTTGAAGCTATATGTAAGATCACTGGTTATTACTTATCCAATAACTCTTGGTATCCTTGCGATGTAAACGATTTCTGCGATATTCCATTCACTAATACCGATTATCCCATAAAATTCCCACTCCCTGACGATTTCCCTGTTGTTTTTATGATAAAAAATCAAGATATTCACCAAGATAACGTTGACTTCGGAGGCTTATCAGAGCAACAAATATCTGAAGTCAAGAGCTGGTACACTCATGCAGTCGTAAACAATCGTGACTTGGTATTATTTTATTATTAATTTTAACTATTAATAAATTATCCAATAGTTAAAATAACAATAGAATATTAATAAAACTCTAGCTTATATTAAGATAGAGTTTTATCTATTTAACTGAAATTTTTATAATTTTAAAAATATTATATTTCACACCTAATTTATAGACTCTGTGTATAGTGTGTTCAGAGGCAATGTGAACTCATAGGATCAAAATCAAGTTCTAATTTTTAGAAGAAAAAACGATCTGCTTGTGTCAAAATGCGCCATCCCAACCAAAAAGTCTTAATGTAATGAACTACCAAGCTGCTATTTTTGATATGGATGGTTTGCTCCTTGATACTGAGCGCGTCTGTATGCATATTTTCCAAGAAGCATGTGAAGCCCAGAACCTACCCTTCTATAAAGATGTTTACCTTTCAATCATTGGTCGCAATGCAACGGGCATTGAAGTGATTTTTCGTAAAGCTTATGGGGATGATCTTGACCGCTTACACCAAGAGTGGCGCGACCGTTACGACGCTGTGGTTAAGCACCAAGCGATACCGGTAAAAGAAGGGGTGATTGAGCTGCTTGAGTGGTTGAAAGGCCAAGGGTTGCCAATTGCAGTCGCCACTTCTACAGCAAAAGAAGTGGCACAGAAGAAGTTGGAGTTAGCGGGCCTAAGCAAGTATTTCGACAACTTAACGACAGGCTGTGAAGTGTCACACGGCAAACCTGATCCAGAGATCTACCTGCTTGCAGCAAGTCGTCTAAGCGTAGATCCAACCAAATGTCTCGCTTTTGAAGATTCAAATAATGGCGTACGTGCTGCGGTAGCAGCGAACATGATCACTTATCAAATTCCTGATTTGGTTGAGCCTTGTGACGAAATAAAGCAATTAGGCCATACTGTCGCACCTTCACTGCATGATGTGTTGCACACGTTAAAGCAAACTCGCTAGGCCTACTTGTCGTCTGTTCTCTAGAAGCTCAGCAATTTAGCTGAGCTTCTTTCTTGAAACCTCTCCAACACCGTAAAACCAAACAATTCTGCCACCCGTTTAGAGAGATTATTTTCACCTTAACTCTGGCTAATCACGACTTTTGATTTAACTCACGCAATCGCATGAAATAAGGCATTTGAGTGATCAAATAGCGGAACTGACCAGTACAAGCTTGCAACAAAACGTCAATATACCGATTGAAGCACGTTTTTGGAGTGAAAATTGGCTGATAATGAGAACTATTGGATAAGATCAATCCAAGTCAGCCTAAAATACAAAATGGAGAGTGTTATATGTCTTTACGTTTATTAGCAACAACCTTCGCATTAGTAGGAATGAGCTTTGGTGCCCAAGCCAGTGCCGAGTGTGAAGTGTCATTAGATGCTAACGATATGATGCAGTTTTCTACTAAAACATTGAGCGTACCAGCCACTTGTAAAGAGGTAAAACTAACGCTGAATCACACAGGTAAGATGCCAGCGCAATCGATGGGTCACAACGTGGTCATCTCTGACACAGCCAACCTACAAGCAGTCGGTACTGATGGCATGGCAGCTGGAGCAGAAAATAACTACGTAAAACCAAATGATGATCGCGTCTACGCTCACACAAAAGTAATTGGTGGCGGTGAAAGCACCAGCATTACGTTCAGTACTGAGAAAATGAAAGCCGGCGGTGACTATTCATTCTTCTGTTCGTTCCCGGGTCACTGGGCAATCATGCAGGGTAAATTTGAGCTAAAATAAAAGCTTTAGCCAAGCCAAAAGAAGACTCATTATAGGGAAGCCAAGGCTTCCCTTTTTGATAGATAAAATAGCAATTGAGAAAGGTCTAACACGTCTGGAAACGTGACCAAGAAACATAGCAAGTATGAAACCCTTGCTCCATTGAGATTAAGTTCTTTTGCGAAAAGTTATGGTTAAAAATCAGATTTTTATTTTGCCTTTCCGAAACACAACTAAATGATAAAAGTCATTCAATACCATGTAACTCTTTCCAGTTTCCTGGATGAACCACATAGCCGAACAGAGCATGCCCACCATAAACCAATTCAGTCCCTTCCGGTATCCACAGCATCTGACCTGGGTGCACAAAATGTGTTTCACCATTTGCGGTCAGCTCGAAACAGCCTTCAATCACGAAAATAACCTCATCATAAAGCACTGTCCAAGCCACTTTAGCGCCTTCCCATTTAGCAAAGCCTACGCCTATGTTTGGTGAAATTTCTGGGCTTAACGCCCTGGCAACATACGCCATTCCTGGCGTATCACCACGAACATTGAAATCTAGACTTTTACTATCAACAAGTTTGACTGGCTTCATAATTCACTCCGGCTTTGCCATTTTGCTAATTGGATACGCGTTTTTACTCCCAAACCTAAAAAAGGCTCTGGCGGATTCAAACAAGGCATTCCTGTCACTTGCTGTATGTCATCCAATGATTTAGATGTCGCACCAACGACATAGTCAGCTAACAGTGTTCCAGAAATGGTTCCCCACGCAGCACCAACACCATTGTCACAAGCGCTGGCATAAACACCTTCATCTAATTGACCGAAAAAGTTAGTAAAGTTACGAGAGATTGCATACACCCCACCCCATGTGTGAGTAAATGGTACGTCGGCCAGCTCGGGATAACGCGCCAGAAAGACCTGACGATGATCGTCGCGAATTTGTTCTCTGACTTTATCGTTCATGCTTGAGCCATATTTCGGCACGTGTTTGTAAGTATTGCGGATCAAAATACGTCGATCGGCGGTCATACGTAACGTCGTTCCCGCATGATCAGCTGGAGTTAACCCCCAATTCAGCTCACCTCCGTATCGTTGCATTTCTGCGTCGGTTAATGGACGCGTCCAGCTTGCAAACGTCATCACTGGAAGTAGTCTGTTTTTAAGATAACCAAACTCCCGAGTAAAAATGCTGGTCCCAAGCAGCAGTTCAGGGGTTTCAACAGAGCCACTATCTCCATGTAGTACCCAGCAACCGTTTTCTTTACTGAGCTTGCGGATTGGCGAGTTCTCTAACACCTCGACGTTCTCTGGAAGGCTTTCCCCTAGCCCACGCACCAAAGCAGCAGGTTGCATTAAATAACCACCTGGCGTGTAAATTGCGCGGCTGTAGTAGTTGGTTCCCAAGACTTTCGCCAGCTCACTGCCATTAACATGGAAGTATGGTTCGCCAAGGTCTTTCATTAGGTGCTCAAAGTGATCGAGATACGCTTCACCGCGCGCCCCTACGGCTCCTTGATATTTGCCCTTTGCTGACCACTGACAAGAAATACTGTGCTTCGACACTAAAGTGTTTAGCTGAGCAATCGCAGAACGGTTGAGCGACAATAACTTTTGTTTGTGCTCAGGGTCGGGATGCTCAAGTGAAAACTTATGAGGCAAATCGATAACAAAGCCCGAATTTCTTCCTGAAGCCCCTTGGCCGATACGTTGCGCATCAATCAGTATAATTCGTGCATTAGGCATAAGTTCAGCTAAACGTCTTGCCATAGCTAGGCCTGCGAAACCGGCACCTAACACGGCATAGTCAGCACTTTGTTTACCTTTTAACGCCGATTTTTCTGGAATACTTGGCAACGCATGGTACCAACCACACGTCACGTCATCATTGGGTAAATGAATCATCTTTTTTCTCCGCTACGCTGCTGACAGTTTCAATGACAATTGATCTAGCCAAGGGCCGCGTAATGACTGTACTTTTCTTCCTAGCAACGCAAAACCGAGCATTGCTCCTTCTGGTGAATAAAACGCAGCGGTCAATTCATCTGCTTGGTTCTCAATGTACCATTGTCCCTGTTCTTCAGCGGCTACCGGGAAAATCGTGAGTGGAAGAATCGGCGTTTTTACAATCACTGGAGTTGGTGTTAACGAGATAGGGGCGACATCGCCTAGCAAGCTTTTCGCTACAGAAGGGATCATTTGATTAATCGGCGCAATATAGGGCTGCCACCCGTGATCAGTTTCAACACAATCACCTAGCGAGTAAATATTCTCATCACTCGTCTGGCCGAATTGATTCACTTTAATGCCCCGGCCAACTTCAAGCCCCGCGCGCTCAGCCAGAGAAACATTTGGCTTGAGTCCAACCGCGCTTAGCACTAGGTCTGCTTCAATCTGCTTGCCACTGTTTAGATGCAAAACCGCGCTTGATTCGGACCTTGGCTCGATTCTGGCGATACTGTCTTGTAGAGCCCATTGCACGCCTCGATCGGCAAGTGCGCTTTGTAATGATTCACCCAACTGTTGCGGGATCAAACGCTCCATTGGCCATTGACCCAACCCGACAACTGTTACTTCATAACCGCTTTCGATCAGGTCATTCGCGAACTCACAGCCAATTAAGCCATCGCCGAGGATTGCGATGCGCTTTTTGTCTTGCAGCTCCGCTCTGAAACGCCGGTAATCAACTAAGTCGTTCACACTCATAACCCAAGAGCGATCGCCCTCAATTGGGATTTCAATCGGTGATGCACCTGTTGCCAGTACCAAGCGGCTGTAGGCGTATTTACCGATGGAGGTATGTAACGTTGAATTGGCACGATCGATCTGTTCAACACGGGTATGCGGGTAAACTCGGATATTGAGACGGCTTTCCCACTCCAACGCGCTCTCACTTTGTAGCGCGTCGCCGTCTTTATTCATGACCAGTGCATTAGACAAGGCAGGCTTGCTGTACAAAGCGCCATCATCAGCGGTAAAGACAGTGATCGGAACCGTCTCAGATTGCGCTCTAAGTGCCGCCGCCAACTGGTAACCACTGTGGCCACTACCGATGATAACGATAGGGTCATTTGAGAATACAGGTTGAGTAACTTCAGATGGAAGAGGCTGAGCAGTATTTGGCTGAACAGACGCTTCTACCGACGCCGAAGACACCGCTGCAACCTCTTCTAGTGGCGCATCGTCGGTGATTTCGATCATTTCAAAATCGGCCTTACCCACTAAACAGTCAGGACATAACCAGTCATCCGGTACATCTTCCCATGCTGTTCCTGGTGCAATACCATCGGATGGCCAACCTTGTGCTTCATCATAGATTAAGCCGCAAATAATACAGAGCCACTTTCTCATCACTTATACTCCAACTACCTTGTTCAGAATTTCCGTGTTTACAAACCGTTGTCAGATTTGTTGTGATTCCATCAACCTCGCCCTAGCTTGTGGTCTGAAGTCCAAGCCGGTACGAGGTGATGAAAATACAGTTACACGGTGGCTATACGTTGCTGTCTTGCTGCAAACGAATGGCAATATTGCGTGTCTGGACGTAGCTATAAATCGCTTCTTGTCCTTTTTCTCGCCCAAACCCGGACAAGCCCACGCCACCAAATGGTGTTTCGATGCCACCAGCAAACCATTCATTGATGAACACTTGTCCACCACGCAGTTGCTGTGCCACTCGCAATGTTTGGTTTAGGCTTTCACCAAAGACACCAGCAACCAGGCCAAAATCGGTGCCATTCGCGATTTCAACAGCCTCTTGTTCGGTTTCAAACGGTGTAATTACCAGTACAGGGCCAAACACTTCTTCTTGAGCAATACGCATATCTGGTGAGGCTTCAATCACCGTCGGTGCCACAAAGTAACCCGACAAATCAGGGGCGTACCCACCCGTTAGGATGTTCGCGCCGTCGGCTTTTGCTTGTTCAATCATCTCAAGCACGCGTGCTTGCTGATCAGCGGAAACCAGTGGCGTGATATCTGGTTGGCTCTCGCCTTGGCCAATAGTTAGGCCTTGTGCCATTTCCACTACAGCCGCTTTCACTTCTTCATAACGTTCTTTTTGAACAAGAAGTCGAGACATCGCTGAACACACTTGACCCGCATTAAAGAAGATGCCGACTTGTACGCTTTGTAAAAGCGTTTCGAGACTCACATCTTTCAGTGCGATAGCGGCCGATTTACCACCCAGCTCCATCACAGATGGTGTGGCGCGTTGCGCTGAGTCTTTCAGTATGCGTTGGCCGGTCGGCACAGAACCTGTAAAGACAATTTGATCAACGTCTTGATGCTGCACCAAGTGGCTGCCAACTACGGAGCCTTTCCCACATAGCAAGTTAATCGCGCCTTTTGGGAAGCCCGCTTTTTCAATCGCTTTAATCAACAACGTCATAGCGAGTGGGGAAATCTCTGGCGATTTGATCACCACTGCGTTACCAGCAGCTAATGCAGGTGCTAATGAGCGTGAACAAATAGAAACTGGGAAATTCCACGGCACAATCTGCACTGACACACCAAACGGCACATATTGGGTGAAATCGACATAATCTTTACCCAACGGAATTGACGAGCCTTCCAGCTTGTCGGCCATGCCAGCGTAGTATTCGAAGTAACGTGCCGATTCTAAAAACTCATCTTTGGCATCTTGCAAAGATTTCCCATTTTCACGGCAGGCAACTAGCCCACCTTCATCAACCATTTCACGAATAGCCGCGGCGGCTTTTAACATCCACTCGGTTCTGACGGCTGGACGAACGTCCGAAAGAAGACCTTGATTGACTACTCGACGTGCCGCTGCCATTGCGCGATCTGCATCGATGATAGTGGCTTCTGCAATCGTCGCATACGCTTCGGCTGTGCCAGGGTTCATGACGGTCAGCGCTTGCTCTGAATCGCACCACTCACCATCAATATAATTAAGGTAATGCATCATATTACTGCTCCAGTGCCGCTTTCACTTGCTTTGCCAACCAGGTTTGGAAGAAATGCGTCGGAACATCCATTTCTGGTGAGAACACACCACCACCAAAGCCAGGTGAGTAACGACCTTCCTGCATGCCCTCGACCGCTCCAATATCTTCGCCGAATACGACTCGCCATGACTCAACGGTAGCAGTACGGCACGCAGCGAACTCATCTTTCGTTGCTTCATCACCCACATAGAAGACACGTAGGTGCTCAACACTCTTATTCGCAGTGATTGGTTCAATCATCATCGCAAAGGCATGATCGGCTTGAATACCAAGCAACACGTTTGGAAAGAGTGCAACATATTCTGCATGACGCAGTTTATCTTCTGGCCAGCTTGGAAATTTAGGTAAGTGTGTTCCTGCAGTATCAGAGAGGTTGTATGCGAGACTACCTTGGCCAGCAAAACGCTCTGCAAACATGATGTTGTAGTGATCCTCTAGGCGAGAATAACTGTTCAAACTCGGATGCACCCAAGGTAAGTGGTAAGCTTCACAGTAGTTTTCTACGGCAAGCTTCCAGTTACTTTTCACTTCTATCTCTAAGTTGCCACCCATGTTCACGCGGCGAAGAAGCCCTAATCCTTCTTCACCTAAGAATTGCTGCCAACGTTGCTCTAGCGGCGCGATATGCTCTTCAAAGCTTTCTGCTTTGCCCGATAAGTTGACGAATACCATGTCCATCCAAACGGCTGAACGAAGTGGCTTAAGGCCGTGCTTTTCACACTTAAATCGATCATCTTTGTGTTTTGCGATTCCACCAATGTGTGGTGTGCCTTTTAGATTGCCATCAAGATCGTACGTCCATGAATGGTAAGGACAGCGAATCATGCCTTGAACTTCGCCTGCCTCATGCACCAGCTTCATACCACGATGACTACATACGTTGTGGAAGACTTGGACTTCACCTTGACGATTTCTCATCATGAGTAGTGGAAGATGCATGAAATCAAGTGGCATCACATAGCCATTTTTAAGCAGGTCTGATGCAAAACCAATGCATACCCAAGTGTTACCAAACACCTGATCACGCTCAAAAGTAAAATACTCTTCGCTGGTGTAGGCCTGATTCGGCATTCCTGTTGCTTCACTGATTGGGTTCAGTACATTATCAACAAGTTCAACAGGAATAATGGTTTGGTTGACATTGCTCATATTCTTATCTCCGAGAGTCGAGTTGCATCCAGTGCGTACAACATCGTGTTGTGTTAGTGGAGATGATTTTGATTAACAACCCGGCAACAAACAAACGACTTTTTCGCCGGGCTTGGATGAGTTTTTGTCATTCATGCATTGATCTCGAACAAAAAAATAACCTTTTAATTAACAATGATCTTCTTGTCATGATTAATACTCATTAACCGATGAGTATTAATCAGTTGAAACACAAAAGCCCTCTCTCTACTCTCTTTCAAAAATTAACAATAACGCAACAAACAATAACGCTAAAACAAACGCACTGTGAGGGATGCCTATGAGAGCAACATCTGGGATATTGAAAGGACTCAATCCGACTGTGACTATCGCATCAAAGATCGTCGTTATCGGTTTTGTACTTTTCTGCGCCATTCTCGCCAATCAAGCGGGCCAATACTTCGAAACGATTTCCGGCATTTTGCTACAGAATATGAAGTGGTTTTACATCGGACTTGTTTCACTCGTTGTCGGTTTTCTTCTTTACCTTATGGTTAGTCGATATGGGCATATTCGTTTGAGTAAAGATGACGAAAAACCAGAGTTTAGTTATTTGTCTTGGGTATCCATGCTTTTTTCCGGAGGCATGGGGATAGGCTTAATTTTCTGGTCGGTCGCCGAACCGATGTGGCATTACGCTGACAACCCATTTACTCAAGGCCTGACCAATGAAGCCGCAACAACATCAATGAAACTGACATTCTTTCACTGGGGTCTACATCCTTGGTCTGTCTTTATCATTGTTGCACTCGCATTAGCTTACTTTTCCTACCGTAAAGATCTGCCTTTTACCCTACGCTCTATCTTGTACCCTTTGATTGGTGATCGTATTTATGGGCCTATCGGACACACGGTTGATATCCTAACAGTCGCGGTGACTGCTTTCGGTATCTCTCAAACCTTGGGGATGGGAGTTATCCAAATAAACTCTGGTTTGAATCAAGCCTTTGGTCTAGATATTAGTTTGGGGATTCAACTCTTTATTATCGTTTCCCTTTGTACTTGTGCGGTTGCGTCGGTGATATCTGGTGTAGGAAAAGGTATTCGCCGTTTATCAGAATGGAACATGCTGCTCTCACTCGCACTCGTGCTAGTCGTACTTTACATTGGTCCAACTCGCTATATCTTAAATACGCTACTCGAAAGTACGGGGCTTTATGCACAAAACATTGTCGGTATGAGCTTATGGAGCGATGCACAGAATGACTCTGGCTGGCAAAACTGGTGGACGGCTTATTACTGGCCTTGGTGGATGACTTGGGCACCTTTCGTTGGCATGTTTGTGGCTCGTATCTCTAAAGGACGCACAATACGTGAACTTATCGGCGGTGCTCTCATCGTACCCACGCTGATCACGTTTTTATGGATTTCAGTATTTGGTGGTGCAGCGTTGAAGGTAGAGCAAGACGCTCGTGTTGCTCATCAAGAGCAAGTCACTGCGGCACAAGAAGCCAAACAGACACCACCTGCGGATTTTTCTGGCGGCCCGATTCTTGAAGCGACTAAAGCTGATACGACACGCGCTTTGTTTACGCTATTCGACAACCTAGATACAGGTATGTTTGGTAAACTCCTTAGCGTGCTTGCGTGTTTATTACTCGGTACTTATTTCATTACCTCCGCTGACTCAGGTACCTTAGTTCTATGTACCCTCGATGCCGCTGGACACAGTGAGCCTCCTACCTCTATACGCGTATTGTGGGGGATCATGATCGCCGCCATTGCGGGAGTGCTTCTATACGCCGGAGGGTTAAAAGCAATGCAAACGGCCTCCATTATTGCCGGTTTCCCTATCGCGATTTTTATCGCGGTGATGAGCTTAACGCTGTTCCATAGTATTCGACGCGAACCTAAGCCATGGGCAATGCTTCCTGAGCATGTTCACCCAGAGCAAGAGAAACTTGATGGTCCTGTTGAACCGCTTGTTGAAAGCAAAACAGTGGCTTCCGAGCCTATCGCTTCAAGATCCTCACAAAAAAGTGATTCCACACTCAATCAGGGACCAGTACTAAGTTAGTGCGTCGTTTCATCAATCAATTAAAACAAAGCGGGAACTGGTACTCCCGCTTTTTTAACATGACCAAACTCTGTTATTTTCTCTGCTTATTGATTTAGGCTAAACCTCGATCACCCACCTCATCTGGCAACTGTTGCAAAAGCCACTCTCTAAAACGCTTGACGCTTGCTGGGATTAAACCTCTATTTTTAGGTTCAAGCATAGAGAAATTGGAAGGTGTTGAAAGCACGTGTTCGACTGGCCTAACTAAAGCACCGCTTTGTAAATAGTCGTCCACTAATGATCCCCAGGCTAACGCGATTCCCTGACCATTAATTGCCGCTTGTAACAGCATTGGATAGTTATTGATGTTCATGCGATTACGAGGCGAAATATTTGGCAATCCTACACTCGCAAACCACTGCTCCCAATTCACCCAATCTCTTTGAGACTCCTCCAGATAGAGTAACGTTTTATTGAAGATTTCTTCTGGCTTACTAGGCTGGCCGATTTTCTCTAAATAAAGCGGGCTACACACAGGGAATACTTCTTCTGAAAATAGCGTTGTCACATCCATTTCCGCAGGTGGAGTGCGACAATAAAACAAGGCGAGATCGCAATCTAATCGGCGTAAGTCCAACACATTATCTGAGGCCAATATTCTTATATCGATGTCATCATGTTCATTTTGAAATTGAGCAACCTTAGGCAACAACCACAAGGCTGCCATTGCATTTGTCGTCGCAACCGTGATCTTTTGTTCGCCCTGCCACTTCTTCACTTCACCCGTGATTTGAGCAATATCGAGCAAAGATTGGCTGACAGCTTGATAATATTGAAGACCTGTAGGCGTTAAATTAATGCTTCGATTGGCTCGCGTGAACATAGCCTTGCCTAAGTATTCTTCTAATTGTCTAATTTGGCGACTGATAGCACCTTGAGTCACGTTTAGCTCGTCAGCGGCTAACGTAAAACTCAAGTGCCGCGCCGACGCTTCAAACGCAACGAGGCTATTTAAAGGTGGGAGGGGTTTGATTTTCATGTATCTTCCAGTAAGGCAGTATTGTAATTATTTTTATTCCCGGCAATCTTATGTTGCACGTGGATAATGCCATTCTGGGCAACACCTCAAAAACGACAATTTATAAATGATAAAAAATAGAGATGAATCATAAATTGTTGTGAGAGAGACTGCCGTATACAGTTTCGTGGCTACAACGAGCACAAAAAGAGGAGCAGTTACTCCTCTTTTGTCTAGCCTTTTGCTCACTTTGTACGAGTTAGCCCATTTACCCTATTGCCAGTTTAGTACTCGCGTAACGCGCTTTTTTCTTTCTTGGACTGGCTAAGAAGTACGCTAATGTAAGAGGCCCTAATCGTCCCATAAACATCATGAAGATGATCACTAACTCACCCGGTTCGGACAAACTGCCCGTTAAGCCTCGCGATAACCCAACCGTACCCAGTGCCGAGACCGCTTCGAACATAATGTCTAACATAGACGCTTTCTCTGTCAGTAACAGCGTGAATATGGCAAACCAAGTCACCCCCACCGAGATCAGAGTCAGCGCCAATGCCTTGCTGATGGTCTCTTTGGGAATCTCGCGTTGAAAGGCATAGGTTGCTTCATCGCGACGCAAATAGCTGTAAGTTGCCAAGACCAATACCATAAATGTCACAACTTTAATGCCACTTGCCGTACTCAATGAACCACCGCCGATAAACATCAACACCAGAATGATCGCCGTTGTGGCATCTTCCAACTGATCGATAGCTAAAGTGTTGAACCCTGCCGTTCTTGGCGTCACCGCTTGAAACCACGATGCCCACCATTTCCCTGCTTCGCTCAACGGGGCAAGCGTGTTGGGGTTGTCATATTCAATCAGATAAATCGCGATAAGTGCCACCACGTTAATGATCATCGTGCCTAAGATCATCATTCGACTGTAAACGGTGAGTCGATGCCAACGGCGATTGCGTTTTAAGTCAATCCAAACCGAGAAGCCTAAACCACCAATAATGAACAAACTGGTAATGGTGAAGTTAACGACCGGGTCGTCCATGTAAGGCATTAAGCTATCGGCACTCAACGCAAAACCTGCATTGTTAAACGCACTGATGGTGTAGAAGAAACCATGGAACAAACTGGTTTCCCAGCCCAGCTCTTCACTCCAATAAACGCTCAAAATAGTGAAACCAATAAGTTCAACGAGCAGAGCGAACATCAATACAGATTTAGCAGTGGCAATGAGTGTCGACGAGTCAGTTTGGTTGAACGCCTCTCTCGCGACTGCTCGCTCCAAAAAGCCAATTTTTCCGCCCAGAGCCAGCAAGGTCACGATGGCAAACGTCATTAAACCTAGGCCACCACATTGAATCAGGAAAGCAATAACCACTTGCCCAAAAGGCGTAAACGCCGTGCCCGTGTCCACCACAACTAATCCCGTCACCGTAATGGCCGATGTCGCAGTAAACAGGCTTTGAATCCAAGTGATGGGCTCTGTGGTGGCAATCGGCAGTTTGAGTAAGATCGTGCCGAGCATGATCAAGCACGCAAAGCTGAGGCTAAGTATTAATGGCGGTGCGCCCAACAATTTTTTGCCCGCTTTGGGTTTTCGCTCGATGGGGATAATAGAGGGATGCCACAAAACCATGTTACACCAACCTTGGAGCGACGTATTTCAGCTCAGCGCGACTACCACAAAGCAACAGCGTGTCGAACTCATTAAGCACAAACTCATCATTGATATTGGTGTAGACGGCTTCTTCGCGCTTCACCAAGATAGGCTGAATGTTGTAACTGCCTCGGCTGATCAACTTAGAAAGCGGCGTATCGTGCAGATTGGATTTAACGTGGATTTCCACCACATACAAGCCATGCCCCATTTCCAAATAGTTGTTCACCATCGGATAGTTGAGTGCCTGCGCGACTCTTACGCCCATCTCCTCTTCCGGATGAATAATGCGTTGTACACCAAGCTTAGACACGATGGTGTGGTGTGCTTTGGTGCTCGCTTTGACCCAAATAGATTTCACACCCAGATTTTTCAGCGCCAGCGTACACAACAAACTGGCTTGCATGTCTTCGCCAATCGCCACCAACACCACATCACTGTTCGCTAGCGCTAACTCTCTGAGTGCACCTTCGTCTGTTGCGTCACATATGACCGCTTGCGTTAACTCTTCGACGTATTTTTCGACGATTTTCGGGTCGCTATCCACCCCCGTTACGGTGTGTCCAAGATGAATAAGTTCTAAGCTGGCGGCAACGCCAAATCGCCCTAGACCAATTACTGTAAAGTGAGCCATATCAATACCTAACTGTGTTTTATGTATAGAAAATGCTAATGCGTTAAGGGTTAGACTGATTTTCCGTCACGGAAAATAGGCAACACGAATCCTGTTCGAGTGCCGATAACCAGCACTAAACCTTGGCATTAACGTTGATTAAATTTGGAATTTAGTGGTGCTTGGACGCCTCTAGCACTATACGATAACCCAACCCCGGCTCGGTTTTTAATAGCCGCTGTTCGTCAGCACTATCGTTCAGTTTTTTGCGTAGTTGACTCACTAACACACGTAAGTAGTGAGTATCTTCGACATGACTTTTTCCCCAAATCACCGCTAGCAAATGAGTTTGCTCAATGAGTTTTCCCGGCTTGAGAATCAACTGTTCAATGAAAGAAAACTCTTTCTTGGTGAGTGGAATTTCCCTCTGATCCAACCAAAATTGGTGAGTACTTTTGATGATTTTGACTCGGCCAGCCACCAGCTCATCAGCGACGGTTTGCTCATCCACCAAATCTCGAACCAGCACTTTGATGCGCGCGATGAGCTCTTTTACGCCAAAAGGCTTGCTCAAGTAATCATTCGCGCCTGCTTCTAAAAGGCGGATTTTTTCCTCTTCTTGATCGCGAGCTGTCAGCACTAGCACTGGCGTTTTATACGTCTGACGAAGCGTAGTGAGAAACTCCGCCCCATCGCCGTCGGGCAAGCCTAAATCTAGCAGAATGACGTGCGGCGAATACGCTTCGAAACACGCTTTGGCTTCTGCAATGGTACTCGCGCCAATGTAATCAAACCCTTCAGCAGACAGCGAAATTCGAATAAAGGTATGAATGCGAGGCTCATCGTCCACGACTAAAACTTTGTAACTCACGCCTGCTCTGCTCCTTGATTGAGTGGAAGTCGAATGCGGATCAGCGTCCCTTCTGATACTGGCATAGATTGAATATATCCTTGGTGTGCGGTGATGATGCCTTTGGCAACCGCGAGTCCCATTCCGGTGCCTGAATCGGCCGATTTGTTGTTCGCGCCGGAATAGAAAAGGTTGAATATTTTTTCCGCATCTTCAGCTTTGATGCCAATCCCCATGTCCCGAACATCAATCACGCACGACGAACCCTGCTTAGAAAGTGAAACCTCAACAGATTCATTCTCTGGCGAAAATCGCATGGCATTATCCAGCACATTAAAAATCGCTTGTTCGATGAGCGAACGACTTACTGACAAATAGCCAACGGCTTCATCCATATTCATGGATACTTTCTCGGTGTAATTCGGCAAACGAGAAACCGCATCCCGCACAATATTCGCAATAGGCTCATCTTTTTTGGTAATTTTTAATGTGCCGTGCTGGAGCTTAGTCGCCTGTAAGAGGTTCTCGATATATTGATGCAAGCGATGGCTTTCTGAAGTCGCACTGTCGAGCAATTCTTTACGCTCTAAGTCATCGAGCTTGGGCATGTACTCGTTGAGTGTGGTCAGTGTTCCAATAATGGTTGCTAGCGGCGTGCGTAGGTCATGGGACACCGATAGCAGGATGCTGTTTTGCAGCTTGGTTTGTTTTAACTCTCCCTGCTGCCGACGATAAAGATCCGCAAAGGTGCTGGTGATAAAAGCCACCACCATAAACACGACTAAATTAAAAATGTCTTCCGGACGAAACATCTGCAAAGAGTAACGAGGCGTCGTGAAAAAGAAGTTGAAGCTCAACGCTTCGACCACCGCCGCCGCATAAGCGAATCGCGAGTTGCATTGAAACGCCACTACCACGACCGCTAACTGTAAAATCAGCAGGACTGCGGCTGTAGAGCCAAACAGTTGGTCTAACAGCCATGAGACGACAACCGCACCAACAATCACGGTAGTAGAAAAGAGAAAGGTGTTATCTCGCCATTGAACAAACATAAAATACATCAACCAAAATTCGATGTAGAAAACTTTAGCAAAAGCCCATTCGGAGTTCGCGTAAAAAAAGCGTAAAAAATTCAATAACGATAGTGAGTTATAAACATAATCATCATTAAGTTGGCCTAACTCAATGAATAATCACAAGTTAACGTTGCCCATTAACGCCTACTTACTCGGTATAAACGACAGACACAAAAAAGAGGAGCATTTGCTCCTCTTTCGTGTAGCGTCATATTAGATGACTTGCAGTTGAGCATCACCTTGCTCAGACAAAAATCCGCCGGTTTGATGCTTCCACAACTGAGCGTAAACACCACCCAATTGCAGCAGCTCGTAATGCGAGCCTTGCTCAATGATTTTGCCGTCATCCATTACAATCAAACGATCCATCGCGGCAATCGTTGATAAACGGTGAGCAATCGCAATCACTGTTTTTCCTTCCATCAGAACTTCAAGGTTTTCTTGAATTGCCGATTCTACTTCTGAATCAAGTGCAGACGTTGCTTCATCCATGATCAAAATTGGCGCGTTTTTCAGCAGAACGCGAGCAATCGCCACACGTTGACGCTGACCACCAGACAGCTTCACACCGCGTTCACCCACTTCAACGTCATAGCCAACGTTACCTTGCTCGTCTCGTAGAGATTGAATGAAATCATGAGCATGTGCTTTCTCAGCAGCTGCGATAACGGCATCCATTGAAGCATCTGGATCACCGTAAAGAATGTTCTCTTTAATTGAACGATGCAGCAAAGAGGTGTCTTGCGTGATCATACCGATGTGTTGGCGAAGCGACTCTTGTTCGACTTGAGAAATGTCCTGTCCATCAATACAAATCTTACCGGTATTTACGTCGTAAAAACGCAGCAACAAGTTGACCAACGTGGATTTACCTGCCCCAGAGCGACCGACAATGCCGACTTTTTCGCCCGGTTTGATAGTCAGGTTCAAGTTCTCAAATACCGCCTTCTCGTCACTGTAGTTAAAACCTACGTGATCAAAGCAGATCTCACCTTGGGAGATTTGCAAAGGCTTAGCATTTGGTACGTCTTTCACTTCAACATCGTTTGAAATCGTATTAATACCGTCTACTACTGTACCGATGTTTTCAAACAGTGCGCTAACTTCCCACATGATCCACTTCGACATACCTTGTACGCGCAATGCAATACTGATGGCAATCGCAATAGCACCAATTGTTACAGCGTGATCTAGCCATAGATAAACCGAAATGGCACTAATAGACATCAGCAGCAAATAGTTGATGGCATCCACACTAAACAGTAAACAAGTCACCATGCGCATTTGGCGGTAAACCGTCACCAAAAATTGCTTCATGCTGCTTTCTGCGTATTCCAACTCTCGTTGCGAGTGCGCGAATAGCTTTACGGTAGATATGTTGGTGTAAGAATCGACAATGCGCCCAGTCATTACAGAACGAGCATCCGCTTGCTCTGTCGCTACTTGTTTCATTTTAGGGATAAAGTAGAACTGGATAACCGCGTACATTCCTATCCAAATCACAATAGGTAGCATTAGCAAACCATCGGCTTCGCCCATCATCCAAAGCATCGAAAGAAAATAAACGCTGATATAAACCAGTACATCCACCAGCTTCATGACCGTTTCTCGTACCGCTAACGCACTTTGCATCACTTTGGTCGCAACTCGGCCTGCAAAGTCACGCTGGAAAAATCCAACCGCTTGTTTTAGCAAGTAACGGTGAATCAACCAACGGATAGACATCGGGTAGTTACCCAATAACGTTTGGTGCATCACCATTGAGTGGACAAAACCGAGAGCTGGCATCACAACCGCCACTAAGAACAGCATCATTAGCATGCGATCACCCTGGTCTTGCCAGAATGTTGCGCGATCTTGATTAGAGAGAATATCGACGAGCTCGCCCATATAACGCAACAGCGTCACCTCAGTAATGGCAATAAGCGCACTGAACACAGCCATAACGAGTAAAGGGGCTTCAAAGCCACGAGTGTAAAAACGACAAAAGCCAAATAGCGTCTTCGGTGGCTTTTCGGTTTCCATCTGGGGAAAGGGTTGGGTCAGCTTTTCAAACCAATTGAACATAACAATGACTTTAGGTACCGCGAATGAATTTGCGAACGTTTTACTATCTTTTGATACAAAAGTCAGTAAAATACCGAAACAAAAGCTCAAATGATAATAATTACAATTAAGCTTAGCGTTAATCATAATTATCGGGAATAGATTTATGCAAAAGAATAACTCACTGACCATCGCTATCCGCAACGCGTTGGTTTGTGCTTTAGCACCTACAGCAGTGGTTGCATTCACAGCACAAGCTCAAGATGACGTGATTGCCATGGAGACCATAACGGTCACCGCGCAAGCACTTAAAGTAGAAACCCCGGCAGCAGAAACGCCGCGCAGCGTATCTATCATTTCTGAAGATGAACTTCGTGTTCGTGCACCGAAAAAACTAGATGAAGCGTTACGCTACACGTCTGGTGTAACCGCTCAGCCTTATGGCGCAGACAACGACACTGATTGGTTCAAAGTTCGTGGATTTGATGCAGCGACTTACCTAAACGGCAACCGCCTATTCCGCGATGGTTACTACACATGGTTGGTCGAACCTTACGGCCTAGAAAGTGTAGAAGTCGTTAAAGGTCCATCGGCTATTCTGTTTGGTGAATCGGCACCAGGCGGTATCGTGAATGCGGTGCAGAAAAAACCAACGTTTACGCCTCAAGGCGAAGTAAAAGTCGAAGTTGGCAACAACCAACACCAATCCGTAGGTTTTGACATTGCTGACGAAGCAAACGACGCAGGCACTGTGCGCTATCGTTTGGTTGGCTTGATGACAAGCCAAGATGGTGAACTGGACGGCACAAACAACGAGCGTTTCTACCTAGCGCCAAGTGTCGAGTTCGACATTTCTGACCGTACAATGCTGACCGTTTTGGCAACTTACCTTCGTGATGACGGTGTACCAACTAACCCATTCTTCCCAGCAGCAGGTACTCTGATTGGTTCTAACTTTGGCAAAATCGATCCTTCGACTAACCTTGGTCAGCCAAACTACGATAAATACGAACGCACACAGTTTTCTCTGGGTTACTTACTAGAGCACGACATCAATGACACGTGGTCACTCTCGCAAAACCTCAACTACGGTTCGAATGAGTTGTACTTGCGCAGCTCTTACGCGTTCTCAAACAACGATCCAGCGAAAGAAGAATTAACGCAAGGCATCGTATTCCGTGACGGAAAAAACCAGAGCATCACGTTCGATAACAATGCTGTCGGCAACTGGATGACAGACAACGCAGAGCACACAGTGCTTATCGGTATGGATCTGCAATTCCACAAAACCGATGGCGACGAGCAGGACAACTACGCATTTGGCACCATCAATCCGTGGAACCCAGTTTACGGCAACTTCACCCCTCTTGATCCTGCCGACAACGTGAAACGTGAGATTGAGAAATCTCAAGCAAGTCTCTATTCACAATACCAATTGAAACTGCATGAACAGTGGATTGGTAACATCGGTGCTCGTTACGACTGGGTGAAAACAGAAAACTCTGGCAAAGGCGCTACCGTTGATCAAAGTGAATCTCGTGATGATGGTCAGCTATCTCTAAGTGCGGGTGTGATGTACCTTGCAAACAATGGCCTGTCACCTTACGCAAACTACTCTCAGTCGTTTGAAGTGATCAGCACTATTGATACGGCAACCAATGAACTTTACAAACCGCTGGAAGGCGAGCAAGTAGAAGTGGGGGTGAAGTATGAGCCAAGCTTTATAGATGGCTTTATCAACCTTGCATGGTTCGACATCACGCAAAAGAACGCGTTGGTCACTAACCCATCAACATGGATTGCGACACAAACAGGTGAAGTGACATCTCAAGGTGTTGAGCTAGAAAGCACGGCGCAGCTAACCGACGATCTAAAACTGATGGCAAGCTACACCTACACTAAAGCGAAAACAGATGAGAGCTTTGGCCAAGGTAAAAAACAAGCCGCACTTATTCCTGAGCACCAAGCTTCTGCATGGGTAGACTACAGCGCCTACAGCCTGATTCCAGGCCTCAATATCGGTACTGGTGTGCGCTACGTAGGTGAGTCAAAAGATAACCCTAAGAGCTCGAACCTAACGGTTCCTTCAGTCACTCTTTGGGATGCGTCAGTCACTTACGACATCACTTCACAGTGGCAAGCACAGCTAAACGTGAACAACATCCTAGATAAAGAGTTTGTTTCAGGTTGCGATTACTGGTGTTACTACGGCCAGTCTCGCTCTGTTATGCTAAACGCAAACTACCGCTGGTAATTGTACTTCTACTCCCCTCTATTGAGGGGAGTTTTCTCCTAAGAGCCATCCATGTTTCAACTGTCTAATATTGAGATCGTGCGAGGTGGACGTCAGATCCTCGGCATCGAACAACTTAACATCCCAACAAATGAGCTAACGGTCGTTTTAGGCCATAACGGTTCAGGTAAGTCGACACTGGTGAACCTGCTTTCTGGTCAAATGCCACCAGATAAAGGCATGGTAACACTAAACGATACTTCCCTTTCATCACTCAAAACCAAAGAGTTGGCAAAACAGATCGCCTATTTGCCACAAAAGCTGCCCTCTTCGGCTGGTTTAACGGTCGAAGAGCTAGTGCGCTTAGGTCGCTTTCCGTGGCGTGGGGCACTTGGTCGTTGGAAAGCTGAAGACAAACAGATCATCACGCAGGCTATGGAACGAACAGGGGTTACACCTTTTGCTCAAGCTTTGGCGGATGACTTATCGGGCGGCGAGCGCCAACGTGCTTGGGTGTCTATGCTACTGGCTCAACAATCGCCAATTTTAATTCTCGATGAGCCAACCTCGGCGCTCGATGTTCACCATCAGTTTCAACTAATGGCGCTGCTGGCAGAACTGAATCGAACCGAGAATGTAGGCATTATCGTGATCCTGCACGATCTGAACTTAGCACTGCGCTACGCCACCCACATTGTTGCGCTCAAAAAAGGTAAAATTGCCTTTGAAGGCAACGCCGACATGTTGTTAGACGAGGCACGCCTTTCTAAACTATATGAGTCACCAATTAAGCTGATTGAGCACCCAAGCCCGGCTAACACATTAGCGAGCCAAAAGGTGGCTGTTGTATGCGCATAATGGCTCGTTTACTTACTTTGGTTATGCAATCTGCCTTCCTATCGGCATTTTTTATGACCAACGCAAATGCAAAAATCACCATTACTGATCAATATGGTGAGCATAGTTTTGAGCAAGCGCCACAACGCGTTGTTGCCTTAAACTGGGACATCTTAGAACAAGTTTTGGCGCTAAACGTAGAGCCAATCGCAGCCCCAAATTTACCAGGCTACCGCCAATGGGTAGTCAATCCAACCGCACCAGAGTCAATTGAAGATATTGGAACCCGAGCAGAGCCCAACTTAGAAAAAATAGCCAGTTTGAAACCAGATGTCATCCTTGCTGCGTCTCCACAGCAAGACTTGATTCCGTTACTCAAACAAATTGCTCCGGTAATCTATTTACCTAATTTTTCTGAAAATGAGGCCGCAGCTGAAACGGCCATTCGTCACTTTCGTACGCTCAGCAAGCTATTCAATAAAGAGGCACTTGCTGAACAGAAACTGGCAGAATTAGATGCTTCATTTGCGCAGATGCGCCAGCGAATTCGCCACTATTACTCTTCTCCACTCAGCGTTCTTGTGATGCGATTTTCAACTCCGAATACTGTATTACTTGCAACCGAAAACTCCACCACTGACTACGTGGTTAGAAAACTGGGATTACAGGCTCCAATTAAAGAGGACCCACGAGCGTGGGGAGTAAAGCAAGATCGAATCAATCGGCTTCAGGGCCTTCAAAACAGCTACGTTCTCTACGTACAACCTTTCCCAGAAGAACGAAAACTGAAAGAGTCGCCACTTTGGCAAGCGATGCCGTTTGTGAAAAAGCAGCGGGTAAATTCAGTCAGAGCAGTGTGGGCGTATGGCGGTGCCATGTCTTTGCAATACACCGCTGAAGCGATTACCGACAGTCTAATAGAGTTGGCACCAGAACAATGAGAACGAAACATTATATTGGTTATCTGGCGCTGATTACGTTACTTAGCGTCTTTAGCCTACAAATTGATACTAATTTATCACTTTTCGAACAATGGCAATTATTAACAAAACCAGAGGTAGCAACCGAGTTTCGTGATGTATTCTTTACGCAAGCGCAACTTCCTAGGTTAAGTATGACCCTGCTTGTTGGTGCCATGCTTGGTCTCACCGGCAGCTTAATGCAGCAATTAACGCAGAATAACCTCACCTCGCCGTTGACTCTTGGCACCTCTTCTGGTGCTTGGCTTGCATTAGTCGTGGTAAACATTTGGTTCGTCGATTGGGTCGCCGATTACTCTGCATTAGCCGCAATGTTTGGGGCTTTAGTGGCGTTTGGCCTGATCGTATCAATTGCCGGTGTGCGTAATATGACAGGTTTGCCGTTGGTCGTTTCGGGGATGGTGATCAATATCTTGCTCGGTTCTATCGCCACAGCCATTATTATTTTAAACGCCCAGTTCGCACAGAATATTTTTATGTGGGGAGCAGGAGACCTCTCTCAATACAGCTGGGATTGGTTTGAGTGGTTATTGCCTCGCTGCGCTATCGCAATCGTAATTTTGATCGTCGCACCACGTATTCTGACCTTAATGAAACTAGGACAAGAAGGCGCAGCAGCCCGAGGCTTAGCGGTATTACCCGCGTTTGGTGCGTTAATGGTGATGGGTATTTGGCTGGTATCTGCCTCCATCACCGCAGTTGGTATTATCAGCTTCATCGGATTACTGACACCCAATATTGCCAGAGCGATGGGGGCAAGAACACCGCGCGACGAATTGATCAGCAGCATGCTTTTGGGCGCAATGCTACTAATCATCACAGACTCTGCCGCTATCTCGCTGAGCTTATGGTTAGAGGAAACCATTCCTAGCGGCGTAGCGGCTGCAGCTATTGGCGCTCCCGCTTTAATTTGGTTTACTCGTAAAAAGCTGACGGCAACCGATCAACTTAACCTTTCAATGAGCCAAGGAAAAACGGCGCTTTCTAAACGCGCGGTATGCAGCATTGCGCTATTCAGTCTGGTTGGGATTCTAGCTTACTCATTCGTTACCCATGGTATAAACGGAATTCAATGGTCTGTGCCAGGTGAGTTCCAATGGCAATTGCGTTGGCCGAGAATGTTAACCGCACTTTCTGTCGGTATTGCGCTATCCGTTGCCGGAATCATTTTGCAACGCATTGTTTATAACCCTCTGGCAAGTCCCGATATTCTCGGTGTGTCTTCCGGAGCCACGTTTGCCATTATTACGACAGGAGTCATCGCTGGGTCGCTTCTCTCCGCATTTAGCTGGGGTATCGCTTTTTTCGGAAGTATGTCCGTATTGATGTTATTGCTGATTATCGGTAAACGAAGCCATTTTAATCCATCTAACTTCGTGTTGTCCGGAATCGCACTAACGGCACTATTAGAAGCCCTCGTTCAATTTTCGCTAGCTCAAGGCTCAGGTGACAGTTACAAAATTTTATTGTGGCTAACTGGTTCTATTTATCGAGTCACAGCCGACACCGCACTGATGCTATGTTTGGCCATAATAGTTCTGCTTGCCGCTGTATTCTCGATTTCTCGTTGGCTAACACTAATTTCCATCGGGCGACAATTCTCAAATGCACGAGGGCTTAACCCTACCGTAGCCAATACGCTTATGCTCACCATCGTTGCTTTGTTATGCGCCTTTTCTACCGCTACAGTTGGTCCAATATCTTTTGTTGGCTTGGTCGCTCCCCATATGGCGATGATGTTAGGAGCAAGAAAAGTGAAAGAGCAACTGTGTGTCGGTGCCTTAATTGGCGCAACCCTAATGTTGTGGGCAGATTGGCTAGGACAAATCGCTATTTATCCAAGTCAGGTCGCAGCTGGCACGTTGGTCGCTATTATAGGCAGCACTTACTTCCTATTTTTAATGCTGAAGAGTAAATTCAGCTAAGTTGGGAATATTGTTACAGCCTAAAAATACGCTAAGAAAAACAAACCCCGCTATTTTGATAGCGGGGTTTGAAATTAAAGGCGAAGTACGATGCTCTATTCTTCTCGCACTACAGGAAAACGCTGCTCATAAAGTTCCATAAAGTCCTTACGAATTAAGTGCTCTAAGTGGTTCGCTTTATCGGTTGGGCAGAAAATCATCACGTGCAGAATTTGTTCACCATTAATGTTGCTAGAAATATGCATATGTGGCTCAGAACCAGGAAGGTCAACACCGGCATGTTTTTCAATCATCGCATTGTAACGATGTGCAACATCAGCAAAGTAACTGCAATGTTCTTCAATTTTATCAGTTAAAATCGGTAACAGTGGATACAAATTGACGAAGTCTTTCACCACTACAGAAAAGTTGTGGTAAACGTACCGCTTCATGAAGTTGAGGTTCTTTACTGGATAGGTAAAGAACATACTATTAGGCAATGTCGCTGTTTTTCCGGTGTAATGATATTGCCCATGATGCAGGTCGATCTCTTGAATCACCGTCGCCATCATATTGTGCTCAATCACTTCACCACACAACTTTCCGACCTCAATCCAGTCTCCAACGCGAAAAGAACGCGAACTTGCTCTTTGAATCGAACCCGTAAAACACAAAATGATTTCTTTGGATGCCACTACAATGGCAACGGCAATCGCCGTTACACTCAGAGCAAATTCGTTAATTTCTGATTGCCATAAAATAAATAAAATCAGTAATGTAACAGCAAAGGTGCCATTTTTAGTTCTGGACATCCAACTACGCTGATCTTCTGAGAGAAAAGCGTGATCACCACGAATCATCGATAAAATTGCACGACGAATTAACCACATAATCGCAAAGATCAGTGCGGTAAAAATCAATTTATGAGTGAGAAGAAAATCGACAACTAACTGCACTTTCTCCATTCCACGGCTCCCTCGAATAAAAATACGGCCCAGTAACAGCTAACGATAACAAATTATTTTGTCTGTTGTCCGTGCTCACTCAAGTCTTTTTGAAATTACTCCTCTCTAAAGGCGCGATTCATGCTTTCTGTAATTGGCTTTATTAGGTAGCTCAATGGCGTTCGTGGCTCAGATAAAATAAGCACTTCGGCATTCATGCCTGAGGTTAAACGATGTTTTGTCACATCTTCCGGTGAAATTGCAATTCTAGCGAGATAAAAATCTTCTTGGTTTTCTTGCGAGAGCTTATCGGCAGAAATCGTCAGCACAGTACCGTCTAAAGGTGCCAACGTCCGTGCATTCAGAGCGGTCAGACGAACATGCGCTTGCTGGCCTGGATTCACTAAATCAATATCCTGAGGATTAACACGAGCCTCGACTAACAACTTATCGTCTTGCGGGACCAGTTCTAGTAACGTTTCACCCGAGCCAATCACACCTTTCTCGGTAAACACTTGCATGTTGACTACGCGACCAGAAATAGGTGCGTTGATCGTTGTTCTTGCGACAATATCTTGAGCGGAGCGATATTCTTCCCGAATTGCGACAATTTCCGTTTTGGTATTTCGTAGTTCCTCGACAATCTCATTCAGCCTTTCAAGCTTCAACTCTTCAATTTGCGCTAGGTTCTCATCTAACCTTTTTCTAACGGTGAGCGACTGCCTGTCTAACTGGCTTAAGGTACTTCTCACCTCCGCTGCTAAGCGCTTGAGTTGAAGTAAAGTAGATTTTCCCGAGAAACCTTTTTGCACCAAGGCTTGGTTACTGTCTATTTCTTCATCAATAAAGTTGAGCCGTTCCGTCTCAATCACTTTGGTTTGCTGAAGGTTTTCAAGCTCTAAATTTGCTCCAGAAATACTCTGCTCAATGATACTCAGTTTACTGTCAAAGAATCGCTTTCTCGCTTCAAAGATCTTGTTTTGAACCAGTTGTGCTTCTTGGACGATATCGACACGGGGAATGCTTTCAAGATCATCAGACCATACAATCGTTGGAAGCTCATCAAGCTCCGCACTTAAACGGTTTTCCTTTGCTAGAGTATGGATAAAACGACCACTTAACGAATCCAACTTAGCCATAGCTTGACGCTTAGAAAGTTGAATTAATAACTGACCTTTTTCGACTAAATCCCCTTCCTGTACATATAGCTTTTCAATAATACCGCCTTCTAAATGCTGAATTTCTTGTCGCTTAGTGAGAACTGACAAATCACCATAAGCAATCGCTGCACTTTCTAACTTGGCTGTTGCAGCCCAGTAGCCAAGACCTCCAAGAAAAACACTTAAGGTCACCACACCGAGTAAAATTGGTTTTCGAAAGCTTAGTCTCGCTTTGGGGCTAAAACGATATACGATCTCGGTAGAACTCTGATTAACGGTTGGCAGTTGATTGCTCATTTCTTACCCTTGGGATATCTGTTCTGTCTTCGCCCATCAAACGTTTTAATACTTCATCTTTAGCGCCGTATAACTTGACTCGGCCGTCAGCCAAATACAACAGCCTATCCATTTGTCGTAACGTACTCGGATTGTGGGCAATGACGATAATCGTTGTACTCTGTGCTTTTAAATGGGCAATCAAACGTTGATACGCAGCCTCTCCCTCACCATCGAGGTTGGCATTCGCTTCATCGAAAATCACAATAGATGGGTCGCCATAAACGGCTCTTGCAAGAGCGATTCTCTGCCTTTCCCCCCCAGATAAACCACGGCCATTTTCACCAATAATGCAATCATAGCCTTTGTTTTTCTTGAGTATTAATTCATGACATCCTGCTAGTTGAGCCGCCTTGATGACTTTAGCGGGGTCTTCTTCTTTAAAGCGCGCGATGTTCTCTCGAATTGTGCCAGGAAATAACTCCACCTCTTGAGCGAGATACCCAAAATGCACGCCGCGATCTTCAGATGCCCATACGGAGACTTCCATTCCATCAAGAGTCACTTTACCCGCTAATGGCTTAACCGTACCTAATAACAGCCGAGCAAACGTCGATTTACCCGTACCAGAAGGGCCAATCACCCCAACAGCAACACCCGGAGGAATCGATAAGCTGATCGATGAGAGCACTGGTTCGGTTGCTCCAGGATGGCGATAGGCCAGTCCGGTAAGCTCATAGTGTCCTTTTGGTTTAGGCAGTGGCATATCTGATTCATCTTGGCGCACGATCGCATCGATTTCTTTCAACCTTTTATAGGCGCCTTTAGCAGACATCGCGCTTCGCCACGTGCCTATCGCCTGCTCCATCGGCGATAATGCCCGACTCATTAATATGGAGCTCGCGATCATCGCCCCTGCCGTTATCTCATGTTGGATAACTAACCATGCACCACCTCCCAGTAAAAATATCTGTAATGAGCCACGCACAAACTTAGAAAAGTTAGCCATGTAGATAGACTTACCTGCAACTCGCTCTTCAAGCACATTCACTTCGCTCACGCGCGACTGCCACTTCTCTAAAAATGCATTCATCATCCCCATTGCGAGAATTGAATTGGAGTTTTGCGTGGCTAATTCTGCGTTGTTGATATGAGAAATCGCTCTGACTTCGCTCTCTTGCATTGTTTTACGCGTCATTAGCTCATTAAGTAGACCTAGGCTAAACAATACGATAGATCCAAGTAACGCGATGTGACCTAGTATCGGGTGCAATAAATACACAAATAAAATAAATAGCGGTGTCCAGGGCGCATCCAACAGTGGATAAGGTGCTTGACTGCTCAAAAAGCTTTTGATGTTCTGAATGTCTCTCAGAGTTTGCGAGGTATAACTCTTCCCAGTATGTGATTGATATTGAATCGTGCGCTTGAGCATGAAAGCGGAGAGTTTTGTATCCATCCAATAACCAAAAGATTTACTCATTTGTGCTCGTGCAATGTCGATGATGGACATGGTTAACAGCGCGACAATTACGATGACAGTGAGCAAGAATAAAGTATCGGTTGAGTAGGAGGATATCACTCGGTTGTACACTTGAAGCATGTACAACGGAATCGAGAGAACCAATAAGTTGATAAAAAGGCTAAAAACGATCAGCAAGCCCGCAAGCGTGCATAGTTTTTGTTTCACTTCTTTGAAAACCGTTTTTTGCACGACTACTTCCGTTTAACGTGAAAATTGTAGGCGCCAGAAATACTAGCGCCTAGCTTAAGGTAACCTCAAATCGCTCTAGAGTGTCCGATTAGTGCACCTCAGCATGGCAGAGCCACGCAAACTAATTCCCATCCAGAGTTATTTTCAGTCGTTTAGATTACGAACAGATCAGCACCATAGGTGTTGATGTCAGTTTCAGTCACGCCAATAAGTTTCACTGTTAGATCAGCCCCATCGGTAAACACTGCATTCCCAACTGCATCGTAGCTAAAGCTTAAATCACCAAAGTCTGTGACAGAGTCGCTAATGATGTGCAAAGAGTCTTCACCAATGGTGAAATCAACAACTTTGGCTTCGCCATGGCCACCAAACTTATCCGTGAACACAAACTTATCGCCATTGCTGCCGCCAACTAAAACGTTGTCACCAGAACCAGCAACAAGAATATCTTCACCGACACCACCATTTAATTTATTGTCGCCCAGCAAACCCAACAGCAAGTCATTACCGGTACCACCGCCGAGGTAGTCGTTTCCTGTACCAGCCCTAAGGATGTCATCTCCAGCACCACCAGTTAGGCGATCATCGCCGTCGCCGCCGATCACATAATCATTACCGCCACCGCCAACAAACGAGTCATTACCACCAAAACCGATAAACAAATCATCGCCGCCATCGAAATCAGCAAATTGGTTATTTACACCTGCATCGCCTAAATACGTGTCATTGTCACTTGCGCTCATTTTTATTCCCTCTTAGCTTATTAATTGAATAGACCTTCTGTTCCACGTCTGACTAGATTCGTCACGACATGAGAAGTCTAATAGTCAACTGAATAGGAATAAGTTTGAATATGGGATGATATTTCAGACTGACATTTTAATAATAAATATAAAATTTAGTACTTTATAGAGTATTTTCTTTTTATTACAGCAAGTTAATACTAGTACTACAGGTTTCTCTTAGCCCAACTTGTAGCTTGCGTACGGTTCTTTACTTCTAACTTTCTAAAAATATTGTATAGATGTGATTTAATAGTATGCTCGCTGATAAATAAAGAATCAGCGATTTCCATATTTGAACCACCTTCTTTCAACATTTTTAAAACCTGAACTTCACGCCGAGTAAGCTCAACCTCAATAGCAGGTTCGATAATGTTATTTGCTTCTCTACCTCGATAATAATTTACTAGCTGATCAAGTAATCTTCGAGACAGCCAGTTATCCCCTTTTATTATTGCTTTTAATCCCTGACAAACCTTGTCCATTGAATCTCCTGGACCAAATATACCTTTTACATGAGGCCAAGAAGCGAGTTCTTCTGTGTCTAAGTCATAACCTAGATTAAGCATTATGGTTCCTAGCACTTTATTACTATCTTTTAAATAGGCTATGTTCCCTTTAATTGTTGCTGAAGACTTAACATCCTGTTTTCATTAAGTTCTTCAGTAACTTCCATGTA
>NZ_JAWPOX010000169.1:0-1006 GCF_033344475.1 Vibrio sp. 1288 | reverse complement strand
CGCCCAAACCTTGTAGATCAGGATGCACCGCAATTCGCATCACTCGTGAAGTAATAAGCCTGCCTACCTTTACCAAACCAAGTTGATTGATGATGGTGATTGGCGTCAAATGCCCTTTAGGACGACGTTGACCAAGTTGAACGGCTTCAATTAACTCGTCATCAAGACCGCCCTCCTCAACCGTGAGAATGACTCCGATGATATTTTGTTTATCCATCGCGAGATAAACGGAGCTGTTGTCATCTCGCAGTAAATGGAGCAAATCATTCGGTGAGGTTTGATAATGAGCATTAACCAGTAAAGCAAAGCATTCGCGTAGTAAGTTGGGTTGGTGAACCAGTGCTTGCTTGTCCACTTTGTTCAACGATACGTTCGCCATGCCTTCAATGGATTGCGGCGATAATTCCGCGTTCAAGATAAAAGCGTCATACAACCACGTTTCTAACTTATCATCTACGCTCCAACGAATTGGCTGCTGCATGTGATACGTCTTCATGCCAGGTCGTTGTTGTTGCAACCATTCAATGAACTTCAACGTGAAGCCACGTCCGCAGCCTTCATAGCCATGAATCGTGCTAGAAAAGACCAAACGATGATAATGCTCGGTGATTTGTTTGAGCATCGGGACGGGAATCGCAGCCGCTTCATCAACTAGCAACAAATCACACTCAGGCAGCGAAGACAACAATTCGTCAGGCGCAATAAACTGAATATACCCATAGCCGACTTCCAAACGGTCTTTCTTCATCTGTTTGGCATCCGTAAGTAAACGCTGCGCGTGCTGATAGACTGGCTCAACAGCGTTAATAGAAGGCGCGGTAAGTAATATACGCAGCGGCTTGTGTTGCAACAACTGAGCACAAGCGATACCTAACGCGCTGCTTTTACCTCTACCGCGATCAGCCGTGAGCACTAAAGGACGCTTACGATGCCCACTCACCACTTTCTCGATTAATGAAACAGCGTGAGTCTGCTCTATGTATTCTGTATTTCTCTGCGCAATAGC
>NZ_JAWPOX010000168.1:0-1010 GCF_033344475.1 Vibrio sp. 1288 | reverse complement strand
AACCGGTACGGTTACCGCTGCTGCACCAATATATGGAATCAATACAGACAAACCTACAGCAACGGCCAAGAGCGCGGAGTAACGTAGGTCTAGAATCGCGAATGTTACGTAGCTCACGCCACCAACAATCAAGATTTCCAGCACTTTCCCGCGAATGTAGTTCGAGATTTGCTCGTTCATCTCGTGCCAAACTTTGTTCGCCAGCTTACGGTTTTTCGGCAAAATGCCGCTCGCCATTCTAAGCATTTCTTCTTTGTCTTTAAGTAGGAAGAAAATCAGCAGCGGCACCAAAATCAAGTACACCGCCAATGTGGCAATACTAACTAACGATGCAAGTGAGCCTTTTACCACGCTTTCACCCAAACCTAGTGCTTGGTTTTTCGCGTTGGTCACGACGGTTTCTACAATTTGTAGGTTAGCCAATTCCGGATGGCGCTCAGGTAACGTCATGATGAACTTTTGCAGCCCGTTATACATGTTCGGAATATCGTTGATTAAGTTGCCAACCTGAGTCCAGATCGTCGGAACCAAGCCAAATAAGGCGATCAACATGATGCTGATAAAAATCAAGAGAACAATAATCACTGATAAGGTGCGAGGCACACCCATACGCGACAATTTAACCACTGGCCATTCTAGGAGATATGCTAATACAATCGCCACCAGCAATGGCGCAATCAAATGCCCAAAGAAGTAAATGGTGATAAAACCAAACAGCAAAATGGCGACAAGGCTTACTGCGTGGGGATCTGAGAAGCGGCGTTGATACCAACGACTTACCCTTTCGAACATCTTATGCGGATTCCTTATTGAAAACAGTCAATGTGTAGTGCTCTGGTGTAGATTGGCAATCAACCACGTACCCTTGGGTACGAAGGTAATTCACAATGTCTCGTTTAGAGCTGTTGTCCACCACTTGAATGACAAGGTGATGATACTGCGATTCTTCATCCTGAAAGACCTCAGCAGCGTGACGCTTGGCAAGTAACAGCGCCATTGGGCAGCGTTGC
>NZ_JAWPOX010000167.1:0-1013 GCF_033344475.1 Vibrio sp. 1288 | reverse complement strand
AAGCCATCACCAAGAGATAGAGCGACATCGTACTTCGCACAAATTTCACAGATCTCGCGGAAATGGGTGTATAAGAAGCTTTCTTGGTGATGCGCTAGACACCACTTAGCGATAATCGAGCCACCACGCGAAACAATCCCCGTCACTCGCTTCGCCGTCATTGGAACATAGCGAAGTAGTAAACCAGCATGGATAGTAAAGTAGTCAACGCCCTGCTCTGCTTGTTCGATTAACGTGTCGCGCATGACTTCCCAATTCAGGTTCTCAGCAATGCCATTTACTTTCTCCAAAGCCTGATACATAGGAACCGTACCAATTGGCACCGGGCTATTGCGTAAAATCCATTCGCGAGTTTCGTGAATGTTGCGGCCGGTAGAAAGGTCCATCACGGTATCGCCACCCCAGCGTGTCGCCCAGACAAGTTTCTCCACTTCTTCTTCGATTGAAGACGTGACCGATGAGTTACCAATATTGGCATTCACCTTAACTAAGAAGTTACGGCCAATAATCATTGGTTCAGATTCTGGATGATTGATATTCGAAGGAATGATGGCGCGACCTTCTGCGACTTCTTTACGAACGAATTCTGCAGTAATGTCTTTAGGTAGATTTGCACCGAAGCTTTGGCCGGGATGCTGCTGAGTCAGCACGTCATCGCGATATTTAGCGCGACCCATGTTCTCACGCAGTGCAATGTATTCCATTTCCGGAGTAACAATGCCTTTGCGAGCATAGTGTAGTTGAGTGACACATTTTCCGGCTTTAGCTCGTCGAATACGTGGTAAGTTGCCATAACGCAAATCATCTAAGGTTTCATCGTCAAGACGCTCTTTTGCGTAAACAGAGCTCACATCTTCAAGGATTTCAGTATCATTGCGTTCTTCAATCCACCCTTCTCTAAGCTTTGGTAAGCCACGATAAAGGTCGATAGAGTAATCTGGATCGGTATATACGCCAGAGGTGTCATAAACACGTACAGGCTCATTCGGCTCAAAAATTGGAGCCTCTTTGGT
>NZ_JAWPOX010000166.1:0-1015 GCF_033344475.1 Vibrio sp. 1288 | reverse complement strand
GAATAAGAAGCAACCGACCAAAACAGTCGAGATATTTTGTGCAAAATGTAAAACGCAGCTGTTTAAATATCGCAAAGGCGGTAAAGGGGCATTAGTGAAGTGCTTTAAAGAACGCATTGTAGAAGATTACACTCAAACCCCTTGTTTTTGCCCGAGCTGCGGGCAAGAGTTTGCACGAGATACGTTAGTCAGAGGTACGCCTGCGTTTAAGATGATTGGCGGAAAAGTGACAATGAAGTAGGAAAAATAATGAGCCAACAAAACGATTGCTGCATGGTGTTAAGTACCACCAATAATGAAAAAAATCGCGATGAAATCATCAAAGGTTTATTAGAAGCTCAATTAGCGGCGTGTATTCAGACGATGCCAATTGAGAGCCATTATGTTTGGAAAGGGGAAGTTTGTACTGATCACGAATGGTTACTCATCATCAAAACACGACGTGAACTTTACGAGTTAGTGGAAGAAAAAATTGAAAACCTGCACGAATACGAGGTAGCTCAAATCGTACAGGTTCCTATCGTGGATGGTTTTAATCCGTATTTAGAATGGCTTCGCGAAGCGACGTTGAGCCGACATTAAAAACAACGACAGTATGGCACCCGTCGTATCACACAACATGTCTTTCTGGGCATCCCAAATGTCTCCTTGGGAGCCTAGGAAGGCAATGCCTTCATCGCCACCAGCCAGTTCGGCATACCACCACTCAATGATTTCGTAGCCTGCAGCCAAAGACATAATGGCAAACAACGCAAACCAGCATGAAAAAGTTGGGTTGAATTTTTTGTTGCGAATCAAATACTCAGCGATCGGGTAGGCATATAAACCAATCGCAAAGTGGGCTACGCGATCAAAATTGTTTCTCTCTGATCCAATTAGGTTATTGAACCAATCAAACGGCACTTCAGCGAAGGTGTATTTCGCGCCAATGGTGTGTAGGCACAACCAAATAAACATCAAAAGGTAAGCGGTGTTGCTGAACTGGTAGCGAATCGCAATCGCCCAAATCGCAATG
>NZ_JAWPOX010000165.1:0-1015 GCF_033344475.1 Vibrio sp. 1288 | reverse complement strand
GACGTTGTCGTCTCCCATCACCACCTCACCCTGCCTTTGCTTTCCACGCTTGATGACCTCACACGGTTTCTACGCGTAATCGATGTCACTTACATCGAGTTGTCGAAGTATCGCGGTCACGCTGCTCGTAACGAGTCTGGAATCGTCAGCGACCAGAACTTTACACAGATTACGGTCAAAACTCATGGGTCAATCCTTGTGCAGTCAAAGCATGTAATAAAATTCAATGCAGCGGAAGCTTAAATGCTTCTCTTGAGGTTTTTTGAGGGAACAGAATCGCCTTACGTATGTTGAGTAACCCAATGCTGGACGTCATTAACGCTTAGCTCTAGATCGGTGATGAGTTTTTCTAACGCCGTTTGATAAAGGGGGGAGTCAGATCGGCACAATTGTTCGGTCAATAAAGCGGATTGATGAATATGCTCCAAGCCTATTTGTGCGAGCCCGCCTTTAATCTTGTGCACGGTCTGGAGTAAATGTTTTGGTTCGTGTAGATGCGCTTTTAACGCTTCGAGATCTTCTGTCATGGTTTCCAGATACACCGTTGCCATGTGGTGTTGCATATCGGCTGGAAAGTGAGTTAACCATTGAGTATGTAGAGAAGAGTCTGAATTCATATAAGTGGAGCATCGTTTGTTATTGATTAAGAACAGATAAATAGTTATTAATTTTAAGAAACGGGTCAAGTATAGGACTGTTTTTAAACTAATTCTAAATTATTGATATCTAATGTTTTGTTGTGGTTGTGAGGCTTTTCCTACATCAAAATAGGAAGCCAATAAGGGAGAGGTTGCTGCACTACTTTCGATAGCTACGTTTCAAATTTCTTCATGTTAGAAATGAGTGGCATTTTATTGCTATCTTCTGAGTTGTAACTTTGCTTGTGGCATAAAGCATTCGCTCAAATTATTCCTAAACTTTTCTGTGTTATGGCCGCTATAGAACGTAACGAAGGTGGGAGAGTAGAATCTCTACCGAAGTCTTGTTCAAAATTGAGACATATTTTCACTGTTTG
>NZ_JAWPOX010000164.1:0-1015 GCF_033344475.1 Vibrio sp. 1288 | reverse complement strand
TTTGCGCATGTTGCCCCAAGGGAGTGGGATGCCATTCCCTCGATACACGGCTTTAAGTTTGCCCGGCCCGTACGCGTCGAAATAGTGCCAATGGGGATATGGTGACACAACGGTCATGCGGCGCATCGCAACCGATGGTGAAACGCCTGCTTTTTTATGAACATCAATTTCGTAACCGGAGCGGTCGAGCAACTGACGAAATGGCACTTTAGGGCAAAGCAGAGCTCCTGCAAAAAAGCTGGACTCAAAGTCTCGCCAAGCTTGCAGAATGTCTTGCGAATTTAGCTCAGAGTTCGACACGGGGCTGTCCATTTGTTCCCAGTTATTCTGATGTCCGATGGAGAGCACGTTATTCATCGCGTCGCTGCTGTGCAATACGCGGTGGCCAATGTATACCGATAAGTCGTATTTTAAACGGGTAGGGTAGTCGCGCATCCGTTTGTTGAGATAAATGGTGCCCGGTGGTTCCATGAATGACGTAATCAATTGTTTGGCGTTTACGCCCAATTCATCGATGACATCTTGAGGCGCTCGGTCAACCCAGCGGATATCCAAGCCCATACTTTTGGCAATGTCGATCAAATCCTCAACCGACAAATTAAGGCGCTTCAATCCCACTTCTTCGGCGGCACGCTCTAAATCAGGAAAATGGTTTTGATGGTTCTCTTGGTGCGCGCGGATCAGCAAGTGAGCAAATTGACGACCTGTGATCCCGGTTTGAGACAGCATTTCTGGAATAGCAATCTGAAGAATGTCATTGGAAAACAGGAAGCTCGGTTCTAGCGCCATGCCATTAATCCCGCCTCGATTCCCTTTGTTGGGGGTAATGGCTTCTAATTCGGGCTCATCATCTAAAAACCACGCTGGATCTTTTTGAAAAACTTCTGCGATTACCTCGAGCATATCGATACTCGGTACGCGTTTTCCGCGCTCAATCATCGAAAGGTAAGAAACCGACGGCGCGTACTCAGGATTAATCCTTACACAACGGGCAGACAAATCTTCCATCGTTAAA
>NZ_JAWPOX010000163.1:0-1015 GCF_033344475.1 Vibrio sp. 1288 | reverse complement strand
ATATACTTGTGAACAATTTGTATTCACTAACAACGTCAGTTGGCTAGGTGACCCTCGGCTTAATAAGGGTCACTCTAGATAAAGCACGATGCGTGCCAACTTTAAAAAAGCCGTTTTTTAATAGATCCAGGTGCATATCGACGCATTATTAACCAGCACTTTCGCAAATTGCATTTGCAAAATGCAATAACATGCAAATATGCCACTTGTTACATTGCTACTAATCACTTTCTCAGCAAAAAACCAACTACTACTTTATGATTATCCATTAGCTTTCATATTTTTACCCTATACTGCTAATTAATGAGGAAAAATACCTCAGTAAATGGATTTCACGGTTGGTACCTAGGAGAGCTCTATGTTTGCGTTCGTTCGTCAGTTTCCCCTCTATATCATGGTCAGTGTTGTTGCAGGCGTCCCATTATTACTTGCTATTTTTCTTGCGGTTCAGCACACCATCAATTTAAACACTCAGTCCCACCAAGCCCTGAAAGATCAGCAGCTAGTGACCTTAATCACCCACTACGACAACCTTGCGCATAATCTCGCTGTCGAGCGTGGACTAACAGCCGGCGTGCTGGGTAGCCAAGGCAAAACTGAAATCGTGCAAAAGCTGACTCAGCAAAGAAAAAAAGTCGATGACGCGGTCAATTCATTGGTTCAACTTAACACGCCATTAATTAGCAGCAGCGATAGCTACGACTTACTCCAAGATGTCCAAGTACAGCTCAATCGACTCAATCAGGTTCGACAAGGGGTTGATCGCCTTTCGCCTCAAATTGCACCTTTTGGTTATTACTCCAATCTGAATCAGCTCATCATCGACAACATTGACGTTTTGATTGCACAGACTCAAAGCCGAGAGCTAGGTACGCTTGGTGATGCGTTGATCTCTGTGATCGTGATGAAAGAGCGTGCAGGCCAAGCACGCGGCGCACTTAATGGGGTATTTGCGAAAGGAAGCGCCACATCTGTTTTGTTCTCCAACATTGAGGGATACATCCAATCGGGGGAT
>NZ_JAWPOX010000162.1:0-1019 GCF_033344475.1 Vibrio sp. 1288 | reverse complement strand
GGCTATGTTCCCTTTAATTGTTGCTGAAGACTTAACATCCTGTTTTCATTAAGTTCTTCAGTAACTTCCATGTAACGGTGCCAACCAAGGTAATGATCTAGGTACTTCGTTGCTACTCCATGGAATCGCTTCATCCATTCTTTGGTGCGACTGTGATAAGCATTCACATTTTGAACATGAAAAACTCGGTCAATGACCTTTAATCCTGCGGATATATTGAGTTGCTTATGCACTAAGTCATTGTTAAGGCATAAACTAATGTAAGACTTATGGCCATCAGTACAGAGCACACTATCTTTTTCTAGCTTGCCTGCTAACTCTTTGGCTAGTGTTTCTTCTTTTACATCAGGCAAGATTGACTCAAACGTGTGCTTACCTCGGTCTCTGACCGTTAAAACTGGAACCCAATCCTCCTTAGAGCGACCACGCTTATGCGCTCTCATTCCTCGTTTTCTTGGTTTACGTGTTAGCTTTTTTGAGCCTTTTTCAGAGTACGGAAATAGAGTTTCATCTGCTTCAATGATCCCCTCAAGCTTTGATGCATTTAGCGTTGCAGGGAATTCAAGGAAGCGATGACGCCAGCGAAATGATGTTTTCAGGTTGATACCACACTCTTTAGCACTGACACGCAGCACTTTACTATCAAGCATACACTTCATGTAGTTAACCCATTGTTCTTTGTAACGCAATCGAGCAAGAGGCGTACCTGTCGTAGCGACAAATGTTTTTAGGCAGTTTTTGCAGCGATATCGCTGCATATCATTAACCTTGCCATGGCGATTTATGAGTGAACTATGGCAGTGAGGGCATTCAGGGGAGTCAACGACTCTTTGTTCAAGTTCACGAATGACTTGCGAGACAGGTTCAACCCCTCTCAAGAATTGTTCGAGTAGTACAGATTGATTATCGGTGAGCTTGGGTAGCAGTTTTATAAGCTTGTGGAACTGTGACTGAAGCATAGGAGTTCCCTCCAATCGTTGCCTACTTTAAGTATAACAACAGTTAAAGGGAACATAGCC
>NZ_JAWPOX010000161.1:0-1020 GCF_033344475.1 Vibrio sp. 1288 | reverse complement strand
TTCTTCAAACGTAGACGCACCTTGTTCCGCCACTTGTGAAATGGTCAAACTCAGCTCTTCTGCTGCCGTTGCGATGAGGTTCGCTTTGTCGGCTTGGCTACTCGCACCAGAAACAATGTCTTGGCTAACAACAGACAACTCACTCGTTACCGACTTAACTTCTTCAGACACGACTGAAATAGAGCCGATCAACCCCGTTAGAGATGCCTGCATTTTATTTAAAGAGGTCGCTAAGTTAGAAAGCTCATCACCCGATTCGTCTTTGATAGGAGAAGCTGTCAAATCGCCTTCCGCCACACGTTGTGCCAAAGTATCCAGTGCGGTCAAACGCCCTGTGATTGAATTAGACAACAAGTATGCAATGAACACTGTTGCGATCGCCGCAAGCGTACCTAGCGCGTAAATGGTGTTCTCAATATCGTTGAATGAATCGGTCAATTGGAGAAGCGCATCATGTGTGCTTTGTCGGCCTTCTGCCGTCGCCGCATTGAGCATGTCTTCAATTGGGGCTAGATTCACCTCGTACAACTGACGGACTTGCTCAACGTTTTCTTCTAAACTGCGATGCCCAATATTCGGCTGAATTTGGCTCTCAAAGCTCGACGTAAAATTCGCCATAAGCTGCTCAATTTTTTCGATATTGCGATAGTCTTCTCCACCAGCGGTTTCAAGACGTTTTACATCAGCCAACGCAGAGGCAAACTCTTTCTTGTTCGATTGATATTCACGTTGTGCACCACTGGTATTGATGATCATACCGACAGCATCTCGATAAATATCGCCAGCTTCATCGATCAAAGCCATGTATCCGATGGTCTCTGGGACGTCGTCTGTTCTGACTTCTTGTGCCACTTTATGTGAATTAATCACTTCAAACGTAATAATCGCGATCATCACCAACATTGTTGCCAAAATCGCACCAAAGCTCGCATATAACTTTTTACGAACTGACATTTTCACTGACAATGTTCCTTATAAATTATGTTCTGTGCAGACATTGCTGTATCAATCTGCACATGA
>NZ_JAWPOX010000160.1:0-1020 GCF_033344475.1 Vibrio sp. 1288 | reverse complement strand
TTATCGAAAAAACAGCCCGAATATTTATCAAATCACCTGTAGCGGCATTAAAAACCAGTTCCCTACGCAACTGCTCACGATCTGCGATGGCCTAGACAGAATGCTTTACAGTCCGCGTTCACCACTCAACTGGTTTACGAAACGTAAACGCTTGAAGATCTACAAACGCGCGCCAAGCACTCACAATTTTTATCGCTTGGTTAATCACAGTGCTATCGGAGAGTTACGCTTGGACGATGAAGGGAAACCGAGTCACATCGGCATTCTGACTAGCGACGGAGAGGAGATTAACTTCCCTCCAACTCGCGCAGAAGATAAAGGAAAATAACCTGTCAGGTCGGTGCTAAATTTGATACGACACCTTGAGATTTACCGTATCTATTACCATCTTAAAAGAAAACAGCTTGGTGCTTACTATGTTTAATTCTCTTACTTCGTTGTTTAAACAACTTATCGACGGCTCGGATTTGAGCAAAACCAATGCACTGTCGCCAAACATGGCGATCGCATGTCTGCTGTGTGAAGTGTCTGGTGCGGATCATCTAATTGATGAAAAAGAAGAAAGCACAAAGCGTTCTTTACTGATGAAGTTGCTCGAGTTAAACGAGCAAGAATCGGAGCAGTTACTTGCTCAGGCAAAAGAAAAAACGCAAGACGCTACCTCTTTGTACGATTTTACTTCCCAGCTTCGAGAACTCACACAAGAGACTCGCTACAACTTGATTAAGAGCATGTGGGAAGTCGCTTATGCCGATGGACAAATCGACCCACTTGAGGATGCCGTAATTCGCAAAACCGCAGAACTCTTGTACGTTGACCACAGCGATTTTATCCGCGCAAAACTGCAATCACAGTAACGCAGTGACAATAAAACTTGTGCTCAATGCTCATTTTCTACCAATAAAAAAACGCGCATTACGCGCGTTTTTTCTTCAGCCAACGACATTGTTATTAAAATACTGGTCAAGGTATGAATGTGTTTGACAGCTTCTACACTAAGCTACATCCAGGACAACACAA
>NZ_JAWPOX010000015.1:0-127296 GCF_033344475.1 Vibrio sp. 1288 | reverse complement strand
ACATGGAAGTTACTGAAGAACTTAATGAAAACAGGATGTTAAGTCTTCAGCAACAATTAAAGGGAACATAGCCAATACAAAACCATCTGGTTCGACATCAGATACGATTAATGCAGACACTGCTAACGAAACTTTGATAGTGTTGCCCGACAGGTTTAGTGCTGGTTGATAAGTGAGATCACCATTTGGAACGGTGAATATACCCACCCCCATTAGCTCTGTACCAGAAAGACTAATAAATCCGTCATTATCATCATCTTCAAGGCGCGCTCCGTCTAAAAACAGAGCCCCTCCTTGTAGAGATTCAACAGAGATCCTTATCGCTTCAACACGCTCATTATTCTCCGTATCCCCAGGAGAAACTCTAATCGGTAACGCGACTGGCGTAGGGTCTCCACTATTATTCGCGCCATTATCTTCTAACGTATCTACATTAACGGTTCGAATAAAGCCCCTGGCATCATCAAGAATTAATTGAGCTTCACTGCTTGCTTGGTCACCGTCTGCATCCGTCACAGTTATCGTTAGATCATCAAGCAAACCACCTACAGGCGTATTAACAATAAGCTCGGTAGTTAGCGTAAATGTCCCATCTTGAGCAATAGTCAGCGTTCCATATTTTAAGTTACCATCACTACTATTGATTAAATCGATGGTCCAAGCATCATTGCTAAATACCGAACTCGCCGTATCGTATGTTTCACCTGCATAGGTCAAACTTGAAATCAACGTGCCATCTGAACTGATTAAGTCGGCATTATTGCTAAACCAGTTTCCCGAAAACTCATCCCCCTCGGTAAGTTCAATTTCTATTGGTGAGCTTGTGTCTTCAGGGATATCATCTACTACACTAACGGTATATGTCTCAGCTTCAGACTGGTCGCCATCCTTATCAACGGCATAAATTGAAAAACTGAGTTCTAATGTGTTCTCGTCCGCTGGAACACCGTCAGGTTCATCGTGTTCAAGTGCACGGTATAGATCAAACTCGACAGTCCCATCGGTATTAAATCTAATTCTAAAGACGTCTTGCTCGCTTTCATCTCTTGCATATAACCAACCATTCGAGTCCGGTGAATCAAGCGAAACCAGGCTACCACTACTTGTTTTATAGCCGAGCGCATTGAACATATCGATATTCACGCTCACACTGGCGATAGAGTCTGAACCTTGTAATAGCGTAATGGATGGTGACGAGCCCTCGATGCCAGAATCAAGCGAATCATCATTCAACCCGCTTTCATTGACTGTGATTCCCTCTGTAATTACTAGTTCCGGAAACAAGCCATCATAGACCAGTATGTTGGACTCCGTAGAGATCTCGCTTCCATCAGAATCTCTCGCCACGATGGGCATAGAGATCGACAATTGCGTCCCATCACCTAAAACATGGTCAAGCGAGTGATAAAGCTCTACAGTTACATTAACGGTAGACGTATCATTTGATGGCAAAGAGAAGTCACTAGGTAACGTGACCCTAAATACAACGTCTCCAGTGTCTGAAATTGCGTCAAAGCTTCCATCATTGTTATCGTACCAAGTGACAGCCTCTCCGTTATAAGTAACAGCATCACCAAGCGTAGTTTTGACAGTATCTCCATCATTTATGTCAACACCCAGATACACAATCGGATCGAATGATGACGTAACTATCACATCCGTATTCGCTATGGCTGAAACCCCATCAGGAGCAATGTTTGTATCGACAGGTGTTTCGGTTAACTCGACATTGCCGCTATTGATTAGCGCTTGTCCATTGTCGTTATCTATCACATTAATGTCTAAAACGACCGACGTGTTATCTTGGTCTGAGTCCATTGCAGTAACAACGAGAGGTACGTTTGGATCAGTATTTTCTTGTTGGTCGAGAGCCTGAAAAAGCTCAAAGGAGTAGGTAATGTCGCTATTTGCATCAATAGGTAATGAAGCATTGAGGGTAGCTTGAAAGATGGGAATCTGAGTGTGCCCATCTTCGTCAAGAATATAACCATCAAGTGTTTTGCCATCCGCAGAGACTTGATAAAGCACAACTTGTTCACCACTCGTCAACAAGGGTTGTTCAGAGACGATGAACGACAAAGATTCGAGGTAATCACTGCCAACCTCAACTTGAAAATTCCCTGAGCTCAACACACTTCCATTTGCGAGATCAGATTCTTTTACTTCTACCCCATTCAAATTATTTAAAGTTGGGTCTGCGCCATCCTTTAGAACATAGTCAATTTCATTCTCTACAAGCGGTGTGGCATCTAAATCTACGCCACCAATGGTCAACGGGAAAGTGACCGTATCACTGCTATTGAATTGATCGATAGGGTGCTCAAGAGTAAGCGAAATTGAAGCTAATACATCGTTACCCGACTCAACGCCACTCAACGTTAACGTAAATACAGTGACACCATTCGCAAATGCTGTAATTTGCTTTCCACTGGAACTTAACGTGTAGCTAAGCTCATTATCAGAGACTGAGCTTGTAAGCCCTAATGCTTCTAACTTAGTAATAGATGACCCACCGAAATACAAACTACTCGGATCCGGATTGTCAGATCCCGCGACAATATTAACAGTTCCTTCAGAGTTCAATATCGGGCCATCCAAAGGGACTTCTGTTACGTCTATAGTTGCATTGCCTACGTAACCTGCTTGTCCATCACTAATATCAATCGTCGCGTTAGCCAAGCCATAGTCTTGGGAGTCATCTGCAGCTAAATAGCTGAAAGAAACACTTTGCTCGACCGAATGATCTAGGTTTCGACCTGCATCAAACTGCCAAGAGCCATCAGAAAATACGGTTAATTCGCCTTTTTCTAAACTAAAACTTACGGATCCCCCCTCTAGAATTGACTTCTGCTCCCCGCCAGCCTCTACAAATTTCACATAAAGTGTTCCATCAAGATCAATATCATTTTCAAGTACATTGCCCGTAATTGTTTGATCTTCTACGACTGAGTATGTGTCATCTCTAATCACCGGATCAGAGTCATAAATAGTAATCGTTAACGGTGCCACAACCGTCTCTTGTGTACCATCAGCATCACTTTGAGTGCTTTCAACCAATACGTTAGTCACCAGCTCATCTTGACCTACACCATGATCAATCGCTTCATAAAAAGTAATTTGAACCGTACCATCATCATTGACTTCTGCTGAGAAAACTAATCGGTCGTCGGTCGATGTTCCTTGTAAGCTCAACCCATCTTCTGCAACAACAACATTAATAGATTGACCGACCGATGTAAGCGCGCTCAAACGTGGTTGCTCTGCATGCAGTGCTGGCACACCATTTTCTATGTTGATGGCTGCCGAGCTGCTTTGCTCACCAAAAAATCCAACGATGTTTTCAGAAAATACCGTTGAACCGGGTAGCACTATTGTCGGCATGGTATCTACCGCGTGGTTGCCGGCGGCATCCAACACTTCTGCTTCAATGGTCCACGTGTTGTTTAGATTGAGAGTGTTTACGTCAATTCCGGTTACTGTCCACGAACCTGATGCATCAACAAGGCCAGTAAAATTGAGCGTGCTGTCTCCGTCACTTACCCGAATCGTCACTGCCAAACCTTGCTCTACACCACTGGTTGTCCCTCTCATTTCCGTGACTATACCCTCACGGAAATCATCAATGGCAAGACCACCGCTAATATAAAAATCCGTATCGATATCAATGGTGGGAGCAGTGGCATCTATGGTCGTAGCCTCATCCATCGCTTTCGCTTGGTTGCCCGCCACATCATTCACGGAGGCAGATACGGTTAACGCCCCATCGGCTAACGTGGATAAGTTCGCCCCTTCGACTTGCCACATACCATCAACGACAACGGCATTGAACGAGAGCATCACCCCTGAGCTGTCTTGAACCGTGACAGAAACCGTCTGACCATTTTCAACATCACTGACTTGCCCTGACAAAGTGACAGATTGGCGCTCTTCAGTGTTTAAATAGCCGTCTCTGCCATCGTCAACGTCCACCGTCACACTTGCGAGCGTATCTTTGATGATGGTGTTTTCACTGATTGCAGGGTTGCCCGCTATATCTATACTCTTAGCAACAACTGTCAGCGTACCTTCAGACAATCCAGAAAGGTCAACGTCGTCCAGAGACCAACTTCCACCAGTCACCACCGTTTCTAAGTTTATGACCGCTCCTAACGAGTCGGTTACCGTAACTTGGATACGCTGGCCATCTTCAATGTTTTCAATCGTCCCTTCGAGGCGAGTAGTCGCGATTTCGTACTGATTTAAATACTCATCCCCTCCACCATCAAAATTGACGTTCACCGTTGCAAGCGTATCTTTAATGGTCGTATCGACGGCGTTCAGGTTATTGCCATAAATGTCAGAAACCACAGAAGTCACCGTAAGCGGCCCTTCAGCAAGAGAAGACAGATCAACGTCTGATAGGGTATAAGCCTCATTCTCTACGGTCGTTGTAACAGTAATGGAATTATTGAGGCTGTCGGTAATGGTGATAGTAACAAGCCACTCATCGCTTATCTTGAGTGCGTCACCTTGAATCGTGACACTAGGAACTTCAAACTGGTTTTCGTATCCATCGCCGCCATCAAGAATATCCACCGTTAAAGAGGCATCATCGTTCAAACCTTCAATTGCCTCTAAGGTAATATCCAATGTTACGGAGGTGGTGTCACCGTCTGAATCTGTTGCATTAACTAACAATGGTATATCCAGGATTTGATCTTTTGACAGATCGAAAGAGCGATATAATTCAAAGGAATACTCTATTTCACTACTCGACTCTACAGGTAATGTGGATAATAGTTTCGATTGAAAAATATTTACTTCCACCCCACCTTCTAAGATATAGCCAGTAATTGTCGTACCGTCATCAGACAGACGGTAAAGCAACTCACTTTCACTACTCACTAATGTGGGCTGGTTTAATTCGCTAAATCGAAGAGAGTCAACATAATCACTCCCGATATCGAGTTGAAGGCTCCCAGTCTTAAAGATTGCCCCACTTTCTAGATTAATCTCTTCCATTGCAACAACAGTCAAGTTGCTCAACGTAGGATCAACACCATCTTTCAACACGAAATCAATTTCATTCTCTACAAGCGGTGTGGAGTCTAGATCTGTCCCTCCAATGGTCAGCGGGAAAGTGACCGTATCACTACTATTGAATTGATCGATAGGATGATCAAGAGTAAGCGAGATTGAAGCTAGTACATCGTTACCCGACTCAATGCCACTCAATGTTAACGTAAATACAGTGACACCATTAGCAAATGCTGTGATTTGCTTTCCACTGGAACTTAACGTGTAGCTAAGCTCATTATCAGAGACTGAGCTTGTAAGCCCTAATGCCTCTAACTTAGTAATGGATGCCCCACCAAAATACAAATACGTTGGATGGTAGGTTTTCCATCAACACTTTGATATTCCGCCTTTAACGTCGTTCCCACGATGTTTTGCGTTGGAATGCCGTATACTTCCGGCGCCCAAACGCGCATAAATTCAATTCCGCCTCCAGAAACGATGTAGGTCTGATAGTCGTTAGCTCTTAAATAGTCGAGCAGTTCGAGCATAGGTTGATAGACCATTTCAGTGTATGGTCTACCCGTTGTTGGATGGACAGCCGTTTTCAACCATTCCTTAACTTCTTGATGAAACTGTTCAGTAGACATTCCAGAATGGGTTGCCATAACAAGCTTCATTACACCTTCGAGTCCTTGTTTACCAATCCCCTCCATGTCACCTTTTAATGCGGAAGCAAAGGGTTCGGTTGTCTTCCAATCAGGATGCTCAGAGGCCATTTCTTTTACTCTATCGATCGCAAAAAACAACTGTAGATAAACAGGCTTTTCTGCCCAAAGTGTTCCATCATTATCAAACGTCGCGATTCGTTGGCTTTCAGGAACATAGGAATCCGAACCTTGGGTCGTTGTTTTCGTAACAAACGCCATAATAGCTTGCTTAGCGTCAGTGTTGTTCCATGACGGAAGTGGATCTTGCATATCAGCAGCAACAGCGTAACTAGACAGAGCAAAACCTGTTGCTAAGACAATCGTCTTTAACTTTATAGCCATCTTAATTCCTTATATTGAGGTGCTAGGTGCGAATCCAATCAAAAGTATAGTTCAATTGAAACAGGCGCATATTGAACTGACATATCCAACGGCCACCAAAGAGTGACACCGTCACTAAATTGGTTCACTATTTTATTGAAATAGGAACATGGAATTTACCGATTAGAGTTTAAATTCATTGGCTTCAACTGATGTAGAGGCACTTTTACGTCCCTTTTTCTGATTGAGCTCTTCAATAACATAGTCGGGAGCGACCTTCGTTAGCTCTGTTAAACAGTCATCCGTTTTAGGGTTGCCGTATCTGACATAGATGTCACACACGGCATACAATTGTTCTGGAGCACCGGATATCAAATACGCTTGCTCAAAAGCGTTGACAGACTTCTTCAAGTCTAACTCTTCTTGCAGAACACCATTTAAATACCAAAAGTAACTGTTCGTCTTTGCCATCGTCGCAGCTTTGTCTATTTCAAACGCCGCTTCTTTCTTTTTGTCTAATCTAACCAAAGCGAGAGATTTAGAATAATGCAGCGAGGCATCTTCTGAATTTAGCTTGATACCCTCGTCAAGCACGTTGATAGCTTTTTGGTCTAGCTGTTGCGCTCGGAAGTTGTCTGCATAGCTTAACCAAACTTGAGGGTTGTTTGGCTCAAGCTTAGTTAACTCTGGGTATATCAGCGCCGCTTTATCCCAATCACGATGCCAACGGTAAACGTCTGCAAGTAATAACTTGGAAACATTATCGTTCTTACTGGACAAGTGTACTGTCAGCTCTGAAACAGGCCCTTCAAGTGACTGCTGTTGCTCTGAACTCAAATTGGCGTAATCTCGAACGAGGTTAATCGCTGCTGTAATTCGCACCATGGCGGCGTCATCACTCAATAATGGTGAAATCAAACGCCAACGGTGCTCAATCATATATGGTTGTGCTCCCACGATCGCAGCTTCGCGAATACCTGCATCTTCATCCTGCAACCCACGCGCAACTGCAACCAATGCATTTTGGCTTGGATAGTTGGCTAACTCACGTAAAGCATCAATACGTTTTTCTGAAGACAACTTTTTATTTTGCGCATCATAAGACAGCTTTTCGACTCGTTGCGCCGGTGTCATTTGAGCTTCTTGTGGAGTGACAACCGTTGTCGGCGATACTTGATCTGGGTCTAGCAATGTTGTTTCTTGTGCCACCACGGCTTGACTCGTAGCAATGCCGATCGAGATCACGAGTAATGATTTAGAGAGCAGCTTAATTTTTTGCATTCAATAACCTATATTCTTTCATTTCCGGGCCTGTAGCAGGCGTAGTGACTATCTTAAAACTTCATTTCAAACACAGTCTGTGTTTGAGTAGCTTGCTGGCGTAGAATCTGGTCACTGTATTTACCGTGAACCACTGGGTTACCTGTCGCTCGTAAGATGTACGCCATCGACTGATCAACATGGGTAAAAAACTTCTTCCAACCCGCGCAGAGATAATTAAGACCAGGCTCACCTTGCCTAGTACGGATAAAACGGTTTTTGGGACATTCTCCAAAACATGCAAATTGATAATCACATTGAAGGCACTGTTGGGGCAGCGTACGACTTTTAGCAAACCCAAATTTCTGCTGCTCAGAGCTATAAGCGAGCGTATCGAGCTTTTCGTGATGAATGTTTCCAACCTTATATTCTGGGTACACGTAATGATCACACGCAAACACATCACCATTAGGCTCCATTGCTAAGCCTTTCCCGCAGATTTCACCTAACGTACACAGTGGGTTTTTTCTGCCCATCCAGGTTTCGATACTGGCTTCAAAGTACTGAACAAACACGTTGCCGATATCGTGTAAAACCCATTCATTGAAAATCGCGATCAGAAAATTTCCCCATGCTTCATCCGCAACGCAAAAAGGCTCAACAACGGCATCTTTATGACCTGGGATCAACCGTTTATCTCCTTGCTTTAGTTGCTCGTTTGGCTCCCAAGTTTGAGGGGCGGTTGTTCTGAATGTTTTCTGCTCAACTATTGGAATAAACTGCATTTGAGGGGAGCGTACTTCATCTCGCAAGAATCGGTACACTTCAAGTGGGTTACGGCTGGTCAAGTTGTTAACACAAGTGAGCGTAGCAAACTTTACTTCGTGCTTATGTAATAGTTCAACCGCATTCATAACTTGCCGGAATGTGCCTCTACCAGCTCGGTTTGTTCGATAAGCGTTGTGCATCATTTCTGGACCATCAATGCTTAAACCGACGAGAAAGTTGTTCGCCTTTAAAAACTCACACCATTCATCGTTAAGCAGTGTGCCATTAGTCTGGAGATCATTGGAGATCGTAATGCCATCGGGACGGTATTTATTCTGTAGCTCAACAATTGTCTTGAAATAATCCAAACCTAGCATTGTCGGCTCACCACCCTGCCAAGAGAAAATAATTTCAGGTGTATTTTGTCCCGCTATATATTGACGGATATAGGTCTCGAGCGTTTCCTCATCCATGACTGGTGAGCAGCCTGGCTTGTACTCAAGTAAATCTTGTTTGCTTAGGTAGTAACAATAGGTGCAATCGATATTGCACACTGCACCGATAGGTTTCGCCATGACATGTAATCGCTTGGATGCTTTTCCATTGAACTGCGGACCTTGAGTTATGTGCATTCATCACCTTCTTAGTTGCTAGCCTGCGCCCAACGGCGTTAAGACTAATCATTAAGTTAATCGCCTAGTGTGATGATAATGTTCAATTATTCGTGGCGCTTGTTATAGTGTGTATAACTGTTTTTCATAGACTTGCCTGATAAAATTCTTTGATCATAAATGTTGATGGAGCTCCCCTATGAAGCATTCCAAAAGTAATACTCTTTACCTTGGTGCCACTATTTCGATTTCGCTAATTATCACTGGATGTGCAACAACACAACCTAGCCCTCTTGCTCAAAAAATCGATCAAGATATGGTTCTTATTGAAGGTGGACAATTTACGATGGGCTCGGATAATCCATCAGCAAATAAATCCGAGCGCCCGGCTCGCACCGTTCGCGTGGATGATTTCTATTTGGCAAAATTTGAGGTAACCCAAGAGTTATTCGAATCGGTTACAGGCTCTTCTCTGAGTTATTTTAGAAACCCAAATACGCCCGTGAATAACATTAGCTGGCAACAAGCCAATTATTTTATAAAGAAATTGAATGAAAAAACGGGAGAGCACTATCGTTTACCCACAGAAGCAGAATGGGAGTTTGCAGCGAAAGGGGGGAATCTAAGTCAAGGATTCACTTACGCGGGGTCTGATGATATTAACGACGTTGCCTGGTATGCCAGTAACTCAAACAATAAGGCACACAAGGTAGGTCAGAAAAAACCGAATGAGCTTGGCTTATACGATATGACGGGTAATGTTGGTGAGTTTGTTATTGATGCGTTTGATGAAGGCTATTACAAATCAGCACCAAGTGATAATCCGGTAAACGCAAAAGATGAAAAAGAAAGCCTGGCACACAAGTCTGTACGAGGTGGTAGCTTTGCCTATGATGCTGACGAATCCGAAAACTATCGTCGCGATTTTGCTAGCCAGTCAGTCATCATGTCCGACATGGGGCTGAGATTAGCGAAAGACGCTGATTAAACTAAGTAAGAAAAAAGTGGAGCGATAAAAGCTCCACTTTTGGTAATTAGCTCCTATTGACCCCAACAATAGAGGCTTTAAGCTGATCAATAGCTTGCTTAGGTGCATAGTGACTAAGCTCTTGTATGCACCTATCGAAAGCAAAAGCGACAGCACCTTTTTTATGATTTCTCGCTAGAACCTCGCATTGAGCAAACAAGTGTTGTGGATTGCCACCGACTTCAAATGCTGTATGCAACGCTTTACTGGCTTCTAGAACATCGCTTTTTTCTAAAGCTAGACCGTACACGTACCAATAATGCACATTAGTTTCACCAACTTCGGCGGCGCGTCTAAGTAGCTTTTTCGCATCATCGGCTTTGCCTTGACGTAACAAAGAAAGACCTGCGCTGTATGGTAATGTGCTGGATTTAGGTTGAGCTTTCATCCCTTGTTGTAGCACCGTGAGCGCAGCTTCTTCTTTACCTAGGTGACGATACAAATCTGCTAGGTTAACGTAGCTATTTTCGAAATAGGGTTCGATGCTGATCGCTTGTTTATACAGCTCGGCCGCTTTGTCGATTTCACCTAAGCTGCGGTACACATTCGCCAAATTGGTTCTTCCGAAACCACGATCGGCATTAAACTCTTGAATTTCCATGTACTCTTCTAAAGGCGATTTAATGATATCTTTTTGTAAAGGGGTCATTTGTGCGTAGTTCACTACCAGCACCGAGGCAGCTTCCGCTCTCACTGAAAGCACCGGGTCACCAAGCAATGGCTCTAGAATCCGCCACCGATCATGAAATTCATAACCAGACGAGCCTGAAATTGCCCCTAATCGAACCATTTCATTCTCATTCTTAACGGCCCTAGCCAAAGATACTGTTGTATTTTGGTCAGTATTGCCCCCCATTCTCTCCAGGGCTGAAGCACGAATAATGTCTTTTAACGACGAATCCTGAGCAGAGTATGCCAACGCATTTGCTGCTCCTTGATGACCAATTGAATCCGCATAAAATGCGACAGCAAAATGTTGCTGATTACGATACTTCGAATTCGGGTACCATTTTGCTATCTGTTCATCGGCCCATTGATTGCTTTTATCTTCATGGCAAGACATGCAAACATTGGGCGTTCCAATATGTTTGCTCAAATCCGGTCGTGGAATATGCCAACCGTGGTCTCTACGAGGATCGACTTGCATGTAAGTCGTTTCTGGCATGTGACAAGTCGTACATTGCGATGCTTCAGATCCAGCCTTATGAAAGGTATGCTTTTCAGGTGTATATTCCGATGCAATATGGCATTGCGAACATACTGCCTCTTCTGGGATCGTTAACTCTGCCGTGTGTGGATCATGGCAATTAGTGCACGTGACCCCCTTCTCCGCCATTTCAGATTGAAGAAACGAACCATAAACATAATCTTCGTCGTAAATCTGTCCATCATGATAGTAGAGTTCAGGTGTTATAAGACTTAAGCGATATTTATCAAAAAAAGAACCTTTAACATGATCACCTGTTTCATTTAACTGGGTTCGGCGACTATGGCATTGAGCGCATGTTTGCACTTGATTGGTTGCTTCAATTGATTTCGGCTGTAACGTACTATGGCCTTCCTCAAACACCCAATCCGACACTGCTTTAGACAAATTTCGATCAAAGCCATAATGGCTGTCATGCTCAAAAGAAGTGCCAGCATTTTTGTATTTCTTGGCCAGTTCTATGTGCTGACTAGCGGGACCATGGCATGCTTCGCATCCCACATTAATCTCTGACCATGAGCTGTTGTAAGTGTTTTTGTCAGCGTCGTAATTCTTCTTTAGGTTCGTTGAATGGCAATCAGCACACATGAAGTTCCAATTTTGCCCGGTATTGGTCCAATAGAATTCATCCGTTGTTGTCGTTTCTGGATAAAGATGAAACCAACGCTGTCCCCCTTCAACTTTAGCTCTTGTGTCCCAAGCAAAAGGAATAAGCTGCACGCGGCCATCTTCAAACTCGACCATGTACTGCTGTAATGGTTCCCAGCCAAATGTATAGCTGATCTTATAGTCATGCCATTGCCCGTCAGAGCCTTGAATGTTGACCCAATATTCGCCGCCTTTTTTAAAAAAACGATTAGGCATTCCTTTGTGTGTTACAACATGGTTATCAAAATTACCACGCACAGAGGTTGTACTTGCATGCTTCATGGCCATATCGTGATGTGACCCTTTCCAGGCCTCCACCTCGTTTTGGTGGCAATCTATACAAGCTTGTGTGCCAGCATATTCTGGATTTAAGCCTGAAGGAATATTTGGTTTCTCTGTTAATAACTCTTGAGAAAAAGCCATAAAACTGACAACAACGTTGACCAGCAATAAAATGCGAAACCGGCCTGCCCACTGACTCATAGATATCCTTATATTTATAATGTACAACCTAAATCAATATAGACACTAAATCACTGGTTATACAAATAATTACAAGCAATACATAACGACTTTAGTATTGCTTTAGGACCGTAAAACAAGCGAACATCCTATTGTTTTTCATTTCCATCCCCTCTTCTACTACGCAATAAAAATAAGGCTCTTCAGTGATCTAAATCTACTTTACGAATCTCTACAAACTAACAGGATAATCCTATTTCTTCTTAATTAACAAATGGTTACTACCTAGCAATAACTTATGGTTATATCGAGTATAAGAGGATTTTTCTATATACATCATTAACTTATGCAGCAACTAAGCATAAGGCTCACTTGTGCTTATCTTTACTCTCAACAATCTGGAGTTTTTATGGCAAATCAATTGAGCAAAATCGCTGTAGGCGCAGGACTGTTAGCGGCGTCCAGTGCTGCTATGGCAGCCGACAAACCGAATATTCTGGCAATTTTTGGTGACGATATCGGCTACTGGAATATCAGCGCATACAACCAAGGTATGATGAGTTACAAAACGCCAAACATCGACCGTATCGCGAATGAAGGTGCGTTGTTCACAGATCACTACGGACAACAGTCTTGTACTGCTGGTCGCGCGGCCTTTATTACGGGTGAAGAACCATTTCGTACGGGTTTGTTAACAATTGGTATGCCAGGCTCTGACCACGGCATACCTGATTGGGCGCCAACCATTGCAGATCTGTTAAAAGAACAAGGTTACATGACGGGTCAATTTGGTAAAAACCACTTAGGTGACCAAGATAAGCACTTACCGACAAAACACGGCTTTGACGAATTCTTCGGTAACTTATATCACCTAAACGCAGAAGAAGAACCTGAAACTTATTACTACCCTAAAGACCCAGAGTTTCGTAAAAACTATGGCCCTCGTGGTGTCATTAAGTCTTATGCCGACGGTAAGATTGAAGACACTGGCCCGATGACACGAAAACGTATGGAGCACGCAGATGAAGAGTTCCTAGAGAGCTCTTTGGCATTTATGGAAAAAGCAGTTAAGGCGGATAAACCCTTCTTTATTTGGCATAACGCCACTCGTATGCACGTTTGGACTCGCTTGCAGGAAAAATACCAAGGTAAATCAGGTGTAAGCATTTATGCCGATGGTATGCTGGAACATGATGATCATGTAGGTGTTTTACTCGACAAGCTGGATGAGCTAGGTGTTGCAGACAACACTATCGTTATCTACTCAACGGACAACGGCGCAGAAACCATGACTTGGCCAGATGGTGGCGCAACACCATTCCATGGTGAAAAAGGTACAACTTGGGAAGGCGGTATGCGTGTTCCTCAACTGGTTCGTTGGCCAGGCGTCATTAAACCAGGAACCAAGATCAATGAAATGATGGCACACCAAGACTGGTTGCCTACATTATTGGCAGCTGCTGGCGTACCTGATGTAAAAGAAAAACTGGCAGAAGGCTACAAAGCAAATGGCAAAGAGTGGCGTGTACATTTAGATGGTTATAACTTCATGCCATACTTTGAAGGTAAGGAAGAAAAAGGCCCTCGTGAGTCGCTGCTTTACTTTACGTCTAATGGTGAATTAAACGCTGTCCGCTGGAATGACTGGAAACTTCACTTTGCAACGCTTGAAGGGAACCTAAGTAACGCAGTTCGTTTTGCTCCGAACTGGCCTAAAATCATCCACCTACGCGCTGACCCATTCGAAAAAGGCCCAAGCGAATCACAAATGTACTTGCGTTGGATGGCTGACAACATGTGGCTATTTGTACCTGTTCAAGACGTTGTGGGAGAGTTCTTTAAAACACTTCCAGAATACCCAATGCAACGTGGCACAGCGATGAACCCTGCTTCACTAAACTACGACTCTCTAAAAATGCAAGAGAAGCTGCAGCAACTAGACAAAGTTGAACAAGAAATCAGCAAGTTTAAGTAAACTAAGTTAACGTTAGTTAATCAGTAACATTAAGCCAGCAGACCATTCTGCTGGCTTATGTGTATCGCCACATAGGAACTTACTTAAATCGTCTGTTTAGACTATGCAAAAGTACAAACTGAAAAACAAAAAAGGAGAGCTAACCTGCTCTCCTTTGTATTTTAACCGTGGATAAACTAAGCCACATTAACCGATTTAGCTAAACTGCTACTTTGGAAAAACTCATCATGCAATGCGCAAATCGCGTGCTGGTATTCCTTATCACCGACAACAAATTGAACATTTACATTTCTCAATGATGAGTGCAGTGCAACTGGCGTAACGCCATTATTCATCAATGCAAGCACACCTTTCGCCAACGTCTTGTTGGTATCAATTTGAGAACCGATGGCTGAGATAAGCGCGACCATACGACCTTTAATCGAGGCATTCGGATAACGTTTCTCGGCTTTATACAATACTTTGTTTAAGCTATCTGTACTGCCACCTAGATAGTAAGTAATAGAGTTAGCGTTCATCTCTTTACCAACCAAACTTACACGAGCATCGGAGATGATTTCCATCAATTCGTAACTAACGTTATCGGCTTTTCCTACCATTGCTTGGTCAAACAAATGCAGTGCAAATACTTTCTCTTTACCTGCGATGATCTCGACTTTGTCTTCTTCTGGGCGGTAGCTTGAAGAGATCAAAGTACCTTCGTGTTCAGGTTCGAATGTATTTTTAATCTGTAGCTCAATACCACTTTCACGCAAACCCGCAGCGGCATTTGGGTGAATCGCTTCCATGCCAAGGTTGGCAAGTTGGTCTGCTACGTCATAGTTTGTACTACCAATTGGTAATACTTTTTCAGGGCCAACAACGCGTGGGTCCGCTGAGCTCAAGTGGTACTCTTTGTGAATTACTGCTAAATCCGCTTTTGTTATTGCTGCAATTCGGCTAAATGTCATCTCACTATAACCTCGGTCATAAGTGTGCATTAGGCCCTCTTTACAGTAAGCATAACCTGTCACGATTGGCAGTTCTTTTGATACATCGATATCAGCAAACGCGTCACTGATCGACTCATCAAGGCTTCTTGGCGCTTGATTATCCCAACCAGACAGGTCAACGAACTTAGCGTTAATACCCATATTTTTTAGTTTTAGTGCTGTGTTGTAAGCACTATGTGCCTCACCGATAGACGAGAGAAACTCTCGAATTTGAGGCAAGTACTGGCGCAACGAAAATTGACCGTACTGACAGGTTTCTAAAATATTCGCGATACAGTTTTTCGCTTCAGCAATGCGGGAGCGAATGAATTTATCCGCACGGATACGATTCATTGGGTCCGCAAAAATATTTTCATTGGTCAGCAACATACGGCTTTCAACGTACGCTAACGCTTCTTCCCATTTGTCGTCGCGTTTCGCGATAAGCTGATAAACGCCTGGTTTACTGGTTTTTTTACACTCGAGCAGCGCATCGGTCATACCACCGTATGCAGATACGACAAAAATACGATTGTATGGTGTTTTGGGACGAAGAATAATATTGTCGAGAACAGCATCAAATGCTGTCATTGATGTACCGCCGATTTTTTCTACGGTAAATGTCATGATAAGCCTTTTTTGATTAGTAACTTTAAAAAGAAAAAAGAAGAGATAGTAAAGTGTGGGGTGGCAAAGCACCCCACCATCATCTTTTAGTCAACGAGAGGATAAACACCGTTTTCATCGTGCACTTCAGCGCCAGTAATCGGTGGGTTAAACACACACGCCATTACCATTTCTTTATTCTTATAAGCTCTCAAGTAGTGCTCATCGTGTTTATCAAGGATGTATAATGTACCTGGTTTGATTGGGTACGTTTCTCCACCTACAACTTCAATCTCACCTTCACCACTCATACAAAACACCGATTCAAGGTGGTTTTGATAGTGAATATGAGTTTCTGTATCTTCATAAATCGTTGTGATGTGGAAAGAGAAACCCATGTTGTCGTCTTTCAACAACATGCGGACACTTTCCCAGTTATCTGAAACAACACGTCGTTCGCTGTTGCGGCATTCATCTAGAGTTCTGACGATCATAATTAAAATCCTTATTAAGATGCTTGTTTGAAATGTTTCGCAGCGATAGTCTCTACTGCATTTTCAAAGATGCTTAGTCCTTGATCTAGCTCTGATTCGCTGATGGTTAGTGGACAGAAGAACTTCACAACTTCATCGTCTGGACCCGCTGTCTCTATCACCATTCCATTCTCGAAACAGTTTTTCGCAATTTCAGATGCCATGTCACCATTGATACATTCAATACCAACCATCATGCCGCGGCCTTTTTTCTGCACAAACATTTGAGGAAAGCGACGAACACAACGGTCAATCACTGCACTTACCTTGTCTGAACACTGCTTGATGTGTGTTTCAAAATCATCGTTTGCCCAGTAAATTTCTAGTGCTTTTGCAGCAGTAATAAAGGCGTGATTATTGCCACGGAACGTACCGTTATGCTCGCCTGGCTTCCACTGGTCAAGCTCAGGCTTAAGTAATACGACAGCCATCGGCAAACCGTAACCACCGATCGACTTCGATAGCGTCACGATATCCGGTTGGATACCAGACGGCTCGAAACTAAAGAAAGTACCGGTACGTCCGCAACCTGCTTGAATGTCATCGACAATCACAAGAATGTCATTGGCTTTACAGATTTTGCTCAAACGTTGTAACCACTCGTTTGAAGCAGCATTTAAACCACCTTCACCTTGCACAGTTTCAAGAAGTACAGCGGCTGGTTTATCCATACCTGCAGAGTTATCATTTAGCATGGTTTCGAACAGCGCGAGACCATCTACGCCAGCGTAACCTTCAAATGGAATACGAGTGACGTTACTTAGACTAGAACCGTTACCTTGTCTGTGATGCTGGTTACCCGTTGCAGCCAGTGCGCCAGCAGTACAACCATGGAAACCGTTAGTAAACGCAACGACGCTGTCGCGGCCTTTTACTTTTTTAGCCAGCTTCAATGCCGCCTCAACAGCGTTAGTGCCTGTTGGGCCCGTAAACTGAACCTTGTAATCCAAGTTTCTTGGTTTAAGGATGTAAGTATCCAACGCTTCCAGAAACGATGCTTTCGCTTCTGAGTGCATATCCAAACCGTGAGTAATACCGTCCATTTCAATGTACTCAAGCAACGCTTGTTTTAGTACTGGATTGTTATGGCCGTAATTTAGAGATCCCGCTCCAGCAAGGAAGTCTAAGTATCGTTCACCTTGTTCTGTTTCTAGCCAGCAGCCTTTCGCTTTACGAAAAACGACCGGGAAATTGTTTGAATATGAGCGTACGTTGGATTCCTGCTTTTTGAAAATATCCATGATGAGACCGTTTTTAATTCCTATTGTTTGAGGATTATTTGAGAGGAATGCGATACAAATATTCTGTATCGTGTTTGCCTTTAAAGTGGGCTTCTTCATCCAAAAATGTGCTTACTTGGCCAGAATTGCCGTTCATCGCATCTAACTTTTTGAACAGTGCCCAAGAGGCTTTATTATCTTCCGTGATGGTAGTTTCTACCGATTTAACACCGCCTAATTCCTCTCGGGTGAGAAGTTCTTTCAACATGCGGAATGCTAAACCATGACCTCTAAAGCGAGGTGAGACTGCAACTTGCCAGACAAATAAAACGTCTTGCTCGTCTGGTTTCTGATAACCGGAAATGAAACCTGCGATTTCGCCTTTTTGCTCAACCAAAATACTGGTTTTGCTGAAATGCGTAGACTGTAGGAAATTGCAATAAGATGAGTTCATGTCCAATGGAGGACAGTCTGCAATCAAGCTGTAAATGTCGTCACCATCAGAGATTTTAGGCTCACGAAAAATCCATTTTTTACTTGAGTCTTCTCCAATCTCTGGATAAAGGACCCAAGGTGCTGATGTGATCATGTGAAAATACATATCCTTTGAGGTCTAATTAAATTTCCTTTTTATTATGGGCATCCCTCGCGACTAAAAATCAAATAATCCGCCTTTTTATCGGCATTTTTGTGATTTGCATCACAAAAATAAACCTATTAACCAAAAGTTAAAATAGTTTGAGGTCTAATTTATTAAATAGTCACCTAAATGCGCAGTACAAAAAACAACCAGAATAAGACCATTTTCCATGCTGTTCATTTCTCAGAAAAAAATAGAAATCCAAAAAAAAAGCGGCATGCTTTCGCATACCGCTTTTATCAATAATTTAACTGCTGATACTAGTTATTTTGATTTCTTAGAAACCGCCTTTGGACGAGGTTCATCCATCAAACCTTTTATCAAAGATACCGTTGCAACAAGCAAAACAATAGTAAATGGTAAACCAGTCGTCACCGCCATTGCTTGAGCAGCAGCTAGACCACCACCCAACATCAATGCAATCGCAACCAAACCTTCAAACGTACACCAGAACACGCGTTGTGGCGTTGGTGCATCGACCTTACCGCCCGCAGCAATAGTATCAATAACCAGTGATCCTGAGTCAGAAGAGGTAATGAAGAACACCACGACTAAGATAATGCCGACAAAAGATGTTATCTCAGCCAATGGCATAACATCTAACATGGCAAAAAGTTTTAAAGGGAGTTCTGCGTTAAACACCGCCTCATAGCCATCATTAACGTATTGGCTAATTGCGTTACCGCCAAAAGCCGTCATCCATAACACACAAACTGAAGATGGGATAAGAATAACGCAAATAATAAACTCACGAACCGAACGACCGCGAGACACACGTGCGATGAACATACCCACAAATGGTGACCAAGAAATCCACCACGCCCAGTAAAACGCCGTCCAGCCTTGAGAGTAATTCACATCCTCTCGTCCAAATGGCATAGATAAGGCAGGGATATTAGCCACATAGGAAACGATGTTCTCGAAGAAACCAGTTAAAATCGCAATCGTCGGGCCAACAACAATAACAAATAGCAATAGCAGTGCTGCAAGACCCATATTGATTTCAGATAAGATTTTCACGCCCTTATCGAGTCCAGCCACAACAGAGATTAAAGCGAGCGCAGTAATACCAATAATCAATATGACCTGCGTGGTATTGGTCATTGGGACATCAAACAGGAAGTTCAAACCCGTTGCGGCTTGAGATGCACCGTAGCCTAGCGATGTTGCTAAACCAAAAACCGTCGCTACCACTGCAAGAATATCGATAATATGACCAGTCCAACCCCATACACGCTCACCAAACAAAGGGTAAAAAATTGAGCGCATAGTGAGTGGCAAACCTTTGTTAAATGAAAAGATAGCCAGTCCAAGAGCCAAGAGCGCGTATATTGACCACGGATGAAGTGCCCAGTGGTAAATCGTCGCAGCCATCCCTAATGCCGAAGCTGCAGTTGCATCGCCCTCTGCACCACCTAGCGGTGCCCAGTCAGTACGTACACCATTCTCAACGCTCACGCCACCAATCGCAGAACTAAAATGGGACATCGGTTCTGATACCCCGAAGAATACGAGACCAATGCCCATACCTGCAGCAAATAGCATTGCCAACCATCCGGCATAGGAGTAATCCGGTGTTGCTTCAGTACCACCGATTCGCACACGGCCCAATGGTGTGAAGATCAATCCGACACAGACAATGACAAAAATATTACCTGAAGCGAGAAAAAACCAGTCTAAATTGTGTAACAAACCCGCTCGTAGGTCTGCAAAAAACGGCTCTACCTGTTCTCGGAATAATAGTGTTATCACAACAAACATGACGATTGCTAAGCCAGAAATTGCAAAAACACGGTTGTGAATATCAAGGCCAAATGGGCCTACCTTTAGCGCAACGTTATCCTGACCAATTTGATAGTCAGTATCTATTGCGTTTACTTTTCCATCGGGGCGTTGAATGCCACCGTTATTATCGGTGCTCACGGATAATCTCCTTAAAAATACGTGACCAAGTTTAAATTACTTTCGTGGGAGTTCGAGTAATGAAACGTCTTCATCACTACCAAGCACATGTTCATAAAACATTGTTCTTATAAGCGGTTACTCAATCCGCCATCATAATCTTAAAGCCCCCTATCTCTCATTGCATTTTATTGTTTTCACCATAAATAACGCCTATTGCCAAACCGAAGATATTGGCATGTTTCGATTAAAGTGATACTGCAGTTGTGCTTGAAACAGCTCCGCAGTTGCTAACGCATCCGTCAGGGCATGGTGAGGTTGATAAGCAGGGAGGCCATATCTTTCACGAGCGTACCCTAATCGTACAGAACCGGGTTTCTTGCCTTTCAACTTATTGATAAAACCTCTGCATTCACGGCGTTGTATCGCATACTCAATATCTAACGTATCAACAACAGGAAACTGTATCCCCTCTCCGATGCTATTTAGCAAGGCGTTATTAAAGAACTGCCTTTCAATGTTCTTGTAGTGAACAAGTACCACTTTGCCTGACAACGCATCCAATATTTCACCCAAGATCTGAGACAGCTGCGGCGCGTTTTTAACCTCAGAGTCAGTGATACCGTGAATAATGACAGACTCGTGGTTTAACTCTCTGTTTGGGTTAACGACCCAATGAGCAGAACCATTACATTGAACACGATCAATAGTGAACGGCACAAGTCCGATCGTGAGAATGACATCCTCTTCCGAGTTCAATCCTGTTGTCTCAAAGTCTACCGAGACAAATGGCACTTGTTCAATTGGTGTTTCCCCATTAACCATCGGTGTCGAATAATAGCGTTTGAGCCTCTCGTCTTTCGCTTCTTTAGCGAGTTGCTTGAACAACATTGACCACTCTGGCGTCTGGGATGTATCCAACAACGGATGTTCTTTTTCTGCCTTTTTTGAGAACCACATCATTTGCTACTTCTCTGGTATCGAAACTTAATGAAGTTCTGTGCGTTACTTAGAATTTGAAATGCTGCTTTTAAGTTTCGACGTTCAAATTCAGACATGTTCTCCGGCTCAATATTGTTGTCTGGCTCTTCTCCATTTTCTATATCAAGGGCTTGGTGACGAATTCGAACCATGTAGATTAGCTCCATCGCATCCCTTAAATCCAAACCTCGACCTTTCGGTAAAATGCCAGCATCATTAATGTCATCTAAACGGTCGAAAGAGTTTTGCGATCGCGAACCGATTGCCAGAGAATGCACCCGTATTAAATCGGCCAACGGAGCCGTCCCCCTTCGCTTCAAGTTAATCGAGTTGCGATGACGACCATCTTTCTCCATCACAAAGTCTTTGAAAAAGCCCAGTGGAGGCGTCCTACGTATTGCGTTATACGCCATACAAGCAAGAAAGCGGTTATTTCTTTTCGCTCGTCTCACAATAAAGCTGCTTAATTGCTCCGCCCACTTCACTCGCCCATGCACACCGAGGAGATCAAAAAAGATATTACTATTTAACAATCTCTCAGGGGTTGGATTGTCTATCCAGTTTCCAAAGCATTCTTCCCATTCTGCACGAGTTTTTCGCCATTCTGGGTTGGTAGCCATAATGTCTCCAGTACAATAAGCATAGCCGCATGCCGCTAAACCATCACAAACAAATTTAGCAAACTTTTCAAAGTACTCTCCGTGAATCTCAACGTCATAACTGTTATCGAGAATAAGCGCGTTATCTTGATCCGTTACAATTAGCTGCTCATCCCTCGCCATTGAACCCATTGCGACTAAACAATAAGGAATGGGCGCTGGGCCGAACTCTTGCTCAGCTAATTCAGCGAGGCGTTGTTTGAAACTACTGCCTATAACCGACATGGCTCGACCAATCATGTGCGCGTTGGCATCTTCATTGACCATTCTTACGAAACAGTCTTTTACTTGTTCAGAAACCTGCTTGAGATCCTCGACACTGGTTTGCTGAAAAATAGAGCTCACTAGCAATAGGCTGTTCTGAGATTCGTAACGAACGATGTCCGTCATGCCAATAATTCCTATCGGCTTTTTATCTTTTAAAATTGGTAAATGATGCACGTTGTAACGCAACATGGTTAACATGGCCTCAAACACATAGGCGTTATAATCCAATGAAACCACGTCATAACTCATGACCTCACTCACTGGAATATTGGTATCAATACCCTGAGCTAGTACGCGAATGCAAAGATCGCGATCAGTCAATATTCCAAGCAGCTGTTCGTCATCTTCTTCTGTGAGCTCCTCTGTCGGGCGAATAATGAGCAGAGAGGTGACATTTTCCTCTGCCATTAGTATCGCAGCTTCCTGAATTGAAGCCGTTGCCTCCAGGGTTACTGGATCTCTTGCTAAGATTTTACGTGCCTTAGCGGTGGTAAAGTCATTGCTTTCGGAGCGGCTAGATATTGCGCTTCGCAAACGCGCGCTATCTTCCAGTTCCATGTAGTCCGCAAAGTTTTCAAACTCATCACAAAGTTCATTGAAGATGTTTTCCGGAATACAGTAAACGAGAGTGTCTTCTATCGCTTTGGCTGGCATCCGTACGCGGTTGTTCATCAACAACCCCATCTGACCAAACAGTCCACCAGCATCAATCCTGTTGTAAAGTTCACCTTTACGCCGATAAATCTCTACCGCCCCACTTCTCACCATATACAAGTCGCGGATCGTATCTCCGAAGTTAAGGATTTTTGTTCCTTGCCGAAAGTATGCAACCTCGGCATTGAGAGCAATTTTTCTAAGCTGCTCTTCAGGTAGGTCATCAAAAGGTGGGTACTGGCTAATGAAATTGAGCACTTCTAACTGTTCGGCTTCCATTTTTTATTCCATACGTTGCCTAAACTACAGCGATAAATATCACCCTGAGTGAAATCAAGCAATAAATAAATCTAAGGATAACAGTACCTAACCGATTTCACAGGACCAAGTCTTAATCAAAAATTAGAGCTCTAACCTTTTTATATGTAGAGTTCTAAGCTATCACAGCTTATATCTATGCAAGCGAGTTGAGTTGAAATGTACAAAAAAATTCAAAATAAATTCAACCCTACGTCAGGGCAACGTTATGGCGGATAAAAACACATCACAAGCAATTGTTTTAAATATAAAAAACAAGAATTGAACATACCTTGCTCAACGAACTCTCTATGCACGGCAGAACTAGTTAACCAACCCCCTTTCGTTGAAAGTTGAACTAAAATTAATTAGAGTACAAATCGTTAAACAGTTATAAACACACGAAAAAGGACAGATAACATGGATCCCATACTGGAAGTTAAGGGACTGTATAAAGTGTTTGGAGAAGACCCAGAGAGAGCCTTCTCGCTTATCGACAAAGGCGTCGATAAAGACGGTATTTTTGAACAGACAGGTTTAACAGTCGGCGTAAACGATGTATCTCTCACCATAAATGAAGGGGAAATTTTCGTAATCATGGGCCTTTCTGGCTCCGGGAAATCCACCCTTGTTCGACTTCTTAACCGGCTCATTGAGCCGACTAAAGGTAGTGTTTATCTCAAAGGAAGAGATATCGCCCACATCTCCGAAAATGAACTTCGAGAAGTTCGTCGTAACAATATCTCAATGGTGTTTCAAAGTTTCGCACTCATGCCACACATGACGGTGATTGAAAATGCCGCCTTTGGTTTAGAACTTGCCGGCATCGACGTTAATGAGCGTCAGAAAAGTGCCCTTTCCGCCTTAGAAAGAGTGGGTTTAGACCCTTATGCAGAATCTTTCCCTGACGAATTATCCGGTGGTATGAAACAGCGCGTTGGTTTAGCGAGAGCGTTAGCTTGTGATCCAGACATCCTATTAATGGACGAGGCGTTTTCCGCTTTAGACCCATTGATCCGTTCTGAGATGCAAGATGAGCTTATTCGTCTACAGAACGATGACAAACGCACAATTGTCTTCATTTCTCATGATTTGGATGAAGCAATGCGCATTGGCGACCGTATCGCCATCATGCAAAACGGTGAGGTTGTTCAGGTTGGTACACCTGATGAAATATTACACAGTCCAGCAAATGATTATGTCGAAGCCTTTTTCCGCGGCGTAAACATCGCAAGTGTCTTGACAGCAAAAGATATCGCGCGCAAGAAGCCAGCGGCTGTTTTTAAGAAATCGGAAAATGACGGTCCAGGCTCTGCGATGCAGATTCTGATGGATCACGACCGTGATTACGGTATTGTCGTCGATAAATCTAGCCGATATTCCGGCATCGTATCTCTTGATTCACTACGTTTGGCTCATAAAGAAAACCGTTCGTTAGCCAGTGCTCAATTACCGGATGAAGTTACTCTTCAGCCTGATCAGTCAATTAATGACATTTTGGGTCTGGTTGCTGGTGTTCCTTATGCCGTGCCTGTCGTAGATGAGCAAGGAACTTACTTTGGTGTCGTGACTAAATCACGTCTTCTACAAACACTAGATAAGGATTAACACGATGTCTTCAGAGCAAACTAACAATGATCCCTGGTCAAATACTGCTCCTGCGCAAGATGATCCTTGGTCGCAAGGTACAGAGGCCGCGCCAAGTAATGATTGGCTCAACTCAGAAACTGTAGAGCAAGCACCATTCGATATTATGAACCCATTCCAAGATGCGGTTTTACCCCTCGATAGCTGGGTAGAGTCCGGTTTGAACTGGCTGGTGGAACATGGTCGACCTGTTTTCCAAGCAATACGAGTTCCAATCGACTTTATTCTAACGTCGTTTGAAACTGCTTTGGTGTCTACACCTGCGCCTATAATGGTACTCATTTTATTTTTGCTAGCGTGGCAGTTTTCCAATGTAAAACTTGGTTTTTCTACTCTTGTATCCCTTGTTTTCATCGGCCTAATTGGTGCGTGGTCACAAGCGATGACAACGCTAGCACTGGTGTTAACCGCCGTTTTCTTCTGTTTGCTTATAGGGCTACCAATGGGGATATGGTTGGCAAGGAGCCAAACCGCTGCCAAATTTGTTAGGCCAATATTAGATGCAATGCAAACGACTCCCGCGTTCGTTTACCTTGTGCCAATTGTTATGTTGTTTGGTATTGGTAACGTTCCTGGCGTAGTAGTAACGATCATTTTCGCCCTGCCTCCCGTTGTGCGCCTGACTATTTTGGGTATTCAGCAAGTACCTGAAGAGCTTATCGAAGCTGGCCACTCTTTCGGGGCAAACAAAAAACAGATGCTTTATCGCATCCAGTTACCGTTGGCGTTACCAACCATCATGGCAGGTGTAAACCAAACCTTAATGCTGTCACTTTCTATGGTAGTGATTGCTTCAATGATTGCTGTTGGCGGCTTAGGCCAAATGGTACTTCGTGGTATTGGCCGACTTGATATGGGTCTTGCTGCCGTTGGTGGCTTAGGCATCGTTATTCTTGCGATTTTGTTAGACCGTATCACCCAGGTGTTAGGGGTTAATGCGGGCAACACTAAACTTCGCTGGTATCACACAGGTCCTGTTTCATACCTATTAAAACTGAAAACAAAGACGAACCAAGACGATCTAAAACTTAGGAGAAACATCAATGAATAATTCATGGAAGAAAGCGCTCTCTGTTGGAGCTCTAAGTACTATCGCATTTTCAACTTATGGTGTGGCAAGTGAACTACCGGGTGAAGGTGTCACTGTTCAGCCTGTTCAATCAACCGTTGCAGAAGAAACATTTCAAACGTTGATCGTAAACCGCGCACTTGAAGAGCTTGGTTACGATGTTAAACCGACCAAAGAAGTGGACTACAACGTAGGCTACACCTCTATTGCTAAAGGTGATGCTACTTTCTTAGCGGTTGGTTGGTTCCCTCTTCACGCCGATAAGTACACGATGTCGGGCGGTGATGATAAGTTCTTCCGTAAAGGCCAATACGTAAGTGGTGCTGCGCAAGGTTATTTGATCGATAAGAAAACAGCGGAAAAATATAACATCACTAACATTGGTCAGTTAAAAGATCCAAAATTGGCGAAGCTATTCGATGCAAACGGCGATGGCAAAGCGGACTTAACTGGTTGTAACCCAGGTTGGGGTTGTGAAATGGTTGTTGAGCATCAGTTGGATGCTTTCAAACTCCGTGACACAGTAACACACAACCAAGGTAACTACGCAGCGATTATCGCTGATACGATCTCACGTTACAAAAAAGGCGATCCGATTCTTTACTACACTTGGACACCGTACTGGGTAAGTGGCGTTTTAGTTCCGGGGAAAGATGTTGTGTGGTTAGAAGTGCCATTCTCTTCACTTCCTGGTGAGCGTAAGGACATTGATACAACACTAGAGAACGGTAAGAACTACGGCTTCGAGATGAACTCTATGCGCATCGTTGCCAATAAAGAGTTTACAGAAAACAACCCTGCTGCTGCAAAGCTGTTTGAAATCATCAAACTAAATATCAATGATGTTAGTGCTCAGAATATGATGATGAGCCAAGGTAAGAACAGCTCAGCGGACATCGAGTCTCATGTAAATGGCTGGATCAAAGCGAACCAGAAAAAGTTCGACGCATGGGTCGAAGAAGCGAAGAAAGCCGCAATGTAATCATGCCTTTATCAACCTCTAGAGCCAGTTGGTGTTATCAACTGGCTCTTTTTTACACAAACGCCCCTCCCCCTTACATAGACATACCAACACTTACACTACTCGACCATAAACCCACATTATAATTCACGTTTATTTCACGCTTGCTTTGCTAAAAACAACACAACATAACAATTAAACTATTCGAATAAATATGAAAAACTTATCAAAGAGCTCTGTGTGGGGGCCTTTGCAGCCAATTGCTGCCTTTTCTTTGTTTTCGCTTCTATTTCTGTCTATCTCAAGAGTTTTGCTAGCTTTTTGGCAGATTGACCGTATTGACTCTCTAAACGACTTAATTTACATCCTAGGTCAAGGTTTGCGCGTAGATATTGCAACGCTTTGCTGGTTATTTATTCTTCCAGCACTGTTTTCAACCTTCATGCCATTAACCGGTAAGATGGGAGAGTGTTGGAAGCGAATATTACGCATATGGATGGTTTTAGGGCTTTGGGTGCTTGTATACATGGAGCTAGCAACAGCGCCATTCATTCAGGAATACGACCTACGTCCAAACCGCCTGTTTGTGGAATACTTAATCTACCCAAAAGAAGTCTTGAGTATGCTCTGGACTGGCTACAAATTAGAACTGTTTATTGGTGCGTTAGGTACAGTTTTAACCATCACTTTAGGTTGGAAGTGGAGTAAGAAACTGACCGATAAGGCGCAGCAGGTCAACTGGAAATGGCGACCACTATTGGCACTTTTCGTTGTTCTTTTTGGGGTTGCAGGTGCTCGCTCATCTTTAGGGCACCGCCCGCTAAATCCTGCTATGGTCGCCTTTTCTAACGATCCACTGCTTAACGACTTAGCACTGAACTCATCTTACTCATTGTTGTTTGCGGTTAATAGCATGAAGTCAGAAAAGAGTGCTGAGCAGTTCTACGGAAAAATGGACACTCAAAAGATGTTGGAATTAGTTCGCACTTCATCAACAAAGTCCGACTTCACCCCTTCATTACTCCCAACCATGAACAGTAACCCCGCGACTTACCAGGGTAAACATAAAAACTTAGTGATTTTGCTACAAGAAAGCTTAGGCGCCCAATTTGTCGGTGCTTTGGGTGGTTTGCCTCTAACACCAAACCTTGATGAACTCATGAAGGAAGGTTGGCAGTTCACACAAATGTACGCCACTGGTACTCGTTCTGTTCGTGGAATTGAAGCCGTAACCACGGGCTTTCCTCCATCTCCGTCTCGCGCGGTAGTGAAGCTGAGTAAAAGCCAAACGGGTTTCTTTACCATCGCGGACTTACTGAAAGCTCAAGGCTATCACACGCAATTTATTTACGGCGGTGAAGCCAACTTTGACAACATGAAAACTTTCTTCTTTGGTAACGGTTTTGATCAAATAGTAGAAGAAGACGATTATAACAACCCAAGCTTTGTTGGCTCTTGGGGTGTTAGTGATGAAGATCTATATAACAAAGCAAACGAAGAGTTTGAACGCCTTTCAAAAAGCGACAAACCTTTTTTTAGCTTAGTTTTTACGTCAAGTAATCATAGCCCTTATGAGTATCCAAAAGGCAAAATTGAGCCATACGATTCAGAATATATGACGCGTAACAACGCCGTTAAATATTCCGATTACGCTTTGGGCACTTTCTTTGAAAAGGCGAAAAAGTCATCTTATTGGGATGATACCATTTTCATTGTAATTGCAGATCATGATGCACGTGTTTCTGGCGCTAACCTTGTTCCAGTTAAGCACTTTCACATTCCAGCATTGATCCTTGGTAAAGGCATTCAACCACGTAAAGATGACCGCATAGCAAACAACATCGACATGCCGCCTACACTGTTATCTCTGATTGGGGTAGATGCTAAAACACCGATGATTGGTCGTGATTTAACGAAGCCACTGGCTCGCGAAGATGAACGCGCAATGATGCAATACGACAAAAACTTTGGTTATTTAACGCGCGACAATCTCGTTGTGCTTTCCCCTGGTGAAAAGATATCGACCCTGGCGTACGACTTTAAAGACCAAACAATGAAGCCGCTAGAGGTGGACGAGTCTATTATCGAGCGTGCAAAAGCAAACGCATTATTTGCATCTAAAGCGTATCAAAACAACTGGTATTCTTCCAAACACACTCATTAATACCAATGATTCCGCTGATAAAAAGGAGCTAAACGGCTCCTTTTTCTTATTCTGTCACTTACCTTCGAGAACGTTCTACTGACAACTCCTGTCGTTCCTTTCCGTTAGATTGCCCCTACTATTTCTAATTGATTAAGGAACAAACCATGCTGACTATCAATTCATTCGTTCTCTACGTTGAGGACATCCACATAAGCCAAGTTTTTTATTCGAAACTGTTCGAACGCAAAGTCACGCAGTTGTCTCCAACCTTCGCCGCTATTCCACTGACCGAAGGCTTAACGTTGACACTCAAGCAAAGAGATAATCTTTCACCCTACAGCGGAATTAGAGGTGGTGGCACCGAGTTGTCTTTATCGGTGCCCAATAGTCATATGCTAGAGCGCATTTACAAGCGCTGGAAAGACCTAGGTGTTGAGTTTGTTCAACCACCAGCGACATCAGTGTATGGGTTAAATTTTATGGCTATCGATCCAGATAAGCATCGCATTCGTGTTTTCATAAATGAATAAAAATGCGTTAAAAATGCTTTTTACCCATTCCCAATGTGACTTCAATAAATTAGACTCAAGGAAACATCAAAAGCGGCGTAGTAATAAGAAGGAATGCCCATGAGCTCAAGTATGATCCTTAGCGAATCCCTAATCGAGAGCGGAAGAGATATCCCCCTCAAAGAACTGCTTTATGCAAAGCGCGTGCTGGATAACTACATGGCAGTAGCCAAAGAAAGTAGCCCGCTTGAGCTATTAACTGAGATGAAATCGGCAGCAAAGCAAGTAGAATACTTTACAACGACGAGTAACCCGTGTGAGGCTCGTAATGTCATCAGTCAGATGATTGATAAAATCGACACCGCGGAATCTTTTGCTTCGTTCAAAGCATTAGCAGGTAAGCCATCTCAAGCACTCAATGAACTAATTGAAGATCGAGCTCAGCTGATTAAACACGAACGAGAGCTCCTGCTCGCCTCAGGCTATGACGCCTCACGAATCTAATATAAGCGACAGCCTAAAAGTCATAGCTAACAACGAAAAAGGAGCTCTTACAGAGCTCCTTTTGCTTTTCAAAACCGGATACAAAAGACTTAAAGGCCGATATCTTCCGTTATTGCTTTGATTTGTTTGAGGTCCATTTTATAGACTTCAATCATTTGATCGACCTGACTTAGTCGTGAATTAGCTTCATCATGTTTATCACACGCGTCCGACTTCACGTCCCAAGATTTGCCTTCTAAAAATACGTCACACTCTTTCTTGAGTTTCTCAATCTTAGGTAATAATTTCGACCGTTCTTTCTCGAGAGACTCTAATTCTTGCGAAATTTTTAGCTCTTTCTGGAATACTTCGCGGGACCGCTCAAACATAGTCGCTTGCATATCCGCTTGACGACTCAACTTCTCATTTTCTGACTTCGTCGTGTTAATCTTATCTGCCTGCTGCTTCAATTGAGACTCTAGTGACAAGTTAACCTTCTCGACCTCAGTCAATTGCTTTTGCAACTTCTTAAGTGCTTTCTGATGAGCTTCATCTTTCGCGGCGAGTAACTCACTAACTTGGTTTTGTATTTCTTGGTCGAGCGCCTCTTCACGCACTTTTACTTGAGATGCCAACTGGGTTTTATCTTGCGTTAGTGCTTGATACTTTTCTTCTAATACGTGGTAAGTCGATTCCCACTTGTTCGCAGTGACAACCGATCCAACAAGGCCACCAAATGCCAAGCCTAACACCGCAGCGATTGCGATATAGATATGCGTACGTTTGTCACGCTCTTCAATGACAACTACGTCGTCTTGCTCTTCCATTTTGTTCTGAGAACTCACCGTATACTACTCCAAGGACTCTTTTACTTTGCTAGCGGATCAATTCCGCAAACATAATTGATGCTGTATAAATCAGAAATGCGCCAATTAATGTTATAACGGTCGCTTTTTGGACTTTTTCATTGGTTCGATAACGAAACAGCACAAATGCTACTGCAATCAACACCGCAATGGCTAATAATCTGGTCATACCGCCTCCTTGTCCACTCATGAAAAACTGCCTAGGTCCGTAGACTGTTTCACAAAGATTCATTGTAACCCATTTATACGTACCATAAGGTCAACTTAGCGTAGATTTTAAAATAAGTGCTCCGATTTTAATCAATTTTGTGTTCTTAATTGAATAACTTATGTCGTAACAATCGAAACACATTTATCGTTCTGAAGTGTTTTTGGGTTCCATTCCCTAACCCAATAAGCTTTATTTATGCAGTTGCTCGCACAAAAAGATTGGCAAACATACCTTCATGAAAATAGATGAGGTTATTTCATTGAAAATAAATTGACATAGGGTGTTGAAATGGACCAAAAACATGATAGAGTTCACACGTTAATGATGACCAGCATCATTAACTAACCTTTACTCATTTAATTGAGTAATTGTTCCGATGAAGACTGCAGGAGAGTGGTTATTAATCAAATTTTAACATTTGATTAGCATAACTCGCCGAAGAATTAACTATTTCAGGTGCTACCTAGGTAGCGGGGACTGTAGTTGGAGGAACCTCTGGAGAGAACCGTTAAATCGGTCGCCGAAGGAGCAAGTCTTGCACTCACGCAAGGTGAAACTCTCAGGCAAAAGGACAGAGGAGTGGAAAGTTATAACCTAACTATTTTGCTTGGCCTTCCCGCCTACAACCAATAGCTTAGTTCTTTTAGAGATCGTTGATCTCGTCCTTTCCCTCTTCTCCTTATTAGTTGTTTTATTAAGGGGAAATCATGAACAACCTACAATCTTTACTACAAACCATCGATAATTTTGTCTGGGGTCCACCGCTGCTTATTTTGCTAGTGGGTACAGGTGTTTACTTCACTTTTAGCCTTGGCTTGATCCAGTTTAAACACCTCCCAACAGCGCTAGCGATGGTATTCAGTAAAGATAAGTCATCTAATACTCAAGGTGACGTTTCTAGCTTTGCAGCTCTTTGTACTGCACTCTCAGCAACAATTGGTACTGGTAACATTGTTGGTGTTGCCACAGCAATCAAACTCGGTGGACCAGGCGCTCTATTCTGGATGTGGCTCGCTGCCCTTTTCGGAATGGCGACTAAATACGCCGAATGTTTGTTGGCGGTTAAGTACCGAAGAGTCGATGATAAAGGCCAAATGATTGGTGGCCCAATGTATTACTTGCAATACGGTGTTGGCTCAAAAGCTCTCGCGATCATGTTTGCAGTGTTTGCTTTGGGTGTTGCTTGTTTTGGTATCGGTACGTTTCCACAAGTAAACGCGATTCTGGATGCAAGTGAGATATCTCTTGGTGTTAACCGTGAGCTATCTGCCTTTGTACTAACTCTTTTGGTTGCTTTCGTAACTTTGGGTGGCATCAAATCCATTGCTAACGTTGCAGGAAAAGTGGTTCCTACCATGGCTGTATTTTATGTGTTGGCGTGTTTAAGCGTGATCATCATGAATGCAGACCAATTGTTCAATGCCGTTGAATTAGTGCTGGTTTCAGCCTTTACATCAACAGCAGCGACTGGTGGTTTTCTAGGTGCAAGCATCATGTTGGCAATCCAATCAGGTATCGCTCGCGGTGTGTTCTCAAATGAATCAGGTTTGGGTAGCGCGCCTATGGCAGCAGCAGCAGCGAAGACAGACTCTTGTGTTAAACAAGGCCTAATTTCAATGACGGGTACCTTTTTCGATACCATCATTATTTGTACCATGACAGGCCTTGCTCTAATCCTGACCGGTGCATGGCAAAGTGACCTTGCAGGTGCCGCGATGACGACTCATGCTTTTGCGGTGGGTTTAAATGCAGATACATTTGGCCCTATGCTCGTCTCAATCGGTTTGATGTTCTTCGCTTTTACCACCATTCTTGGTTGGAACTACTACGGTGAGCGTTGCGTTGTGTTCCTGTTCGGAACTAAAGCTGTGCTTCCATACAAACTGATTTTCGTCGGCTTGGTGGCATCTGGTGCATTCCTTCACCTCGATATGATTTGGCTACTGGCTGATATCGTAAACGGTCTGATGGCAATTCCTAACCTAATTGGTTTGATCGCACTGCGTCACGTCGTACTGGCAGAAACCAAACTGTTCTTTAGCTCAACATCGCAATCAGGTGAAGTTGAAGCAGTGAAAGCTTAGTGAAACGGCAGGTTTGCGGTCACAAACTGTCAGTCACAGAGAGCAAAACACATTAGAAATGGTAAAACACAAAGCCCGCTATTATTTAGCGGGCTTTATTTATCTTCGGTTAAATGGTTAATCTCTCAACCATTGATGCTCAACGTTTTCTCCACGTTCTTCAAAAAACTTCGCATTTTTTTGCTTGAATTGATCCGCTTTCAACTCTGATAGCGGCCAGTCTAAAAATGCTTCTGTTACAAACGAGTCACCGACACCAACCTCAATCGATTCCAGATGTTTCCCGATGTAGCGATAAAAGTAGCCTTGCCCAAACGCATCGCACACCATAGGTACATGCCTAACACGTTGATGATTGACAGAGACCGAAGCCCAAGTCGTCGTTTTAGGTTCACAGGTTTGCTCTTTTACAACGTCGACCTCAAATTTATTGTCCATAGTTGTCGAAACAAAAACGACAATAGCGTCATGCAAATACACACGCCTGAGCAATAACTGTTTAGTATCTTGAGTTCGCGTTTGTTGTATTCCATTAGCAAAAGGCTCGAAGTAGCCCCAGTGCCAAGACCAGATCATGCCGCGTTGCGCAAACTGTACTTGTGGCCACGTATGCCAAGCAACAGCGGCACCTACCCCCACAATAAATACAGCGAGTAGTATCAACAATCGATAAATATTACGCATTAAACGGGTTTTTCAATCAATAACTTCACACCAAGTGTGACTAATACTGCGCCCGTCGCGCCTTCCATCCACTTCATAAAGCTTGGATTCTTTAGTAGATTTTTAGCCGAGTTAAGCGCGCCAGCTAAACCACACTGCCAAACCATCGCAATAGCAAAGTGTACAGATGCCATCATCATTGATTGAAGCAAGGGTGAACCTTCTGGATTCACAAACTGTGGCAAGAAAGCCAAATAGAAGACCGCCGTTTTCGGGTTCAAGACGTTAGAAAGAAAGCCCTCTCTAAAAGAGCGCTTACCATTAAACACTTCGTGAATCTGCTCGGTCACGGTCAATCCATCTTTCGACGACATTAGCGCTTTTAAACTGCTCAAACCAAGCCAGATAAGATAAGCCGCACCAATCATTTTTACGATTTGGAACAACTCTGCTGATTGCGCAAGAATCGCCGAGATACCAACCGCAGAAAAAAAAGCATGTACGAATAAGCCAAAACAAATCCCTAGACTGGTTGTACATCCATCTTTTAGGCCCGATCGGCTAGTGTTACGGATAACAAGTGCAGTATCTAAACCTGGCGTTAACGTTAAAATCGTAATGGCAATAATAAATGCCTCGAAATTCAAAATATCCATATTATCGTGATAATTAATTGTTAATCCTTCATCAATACCGCCAATCCACAAGATTCGCAAGCTTCTTTTTTAAGAGAGCTATACAACTGGGTGAGTTTATGGACAATGGGTTGGAGTTAATTGTTAATTATTAGTAAATTAACGCAGGTTGCTTAGTGCAACACCATATGAAGGACCCGTTATCGGGTGTTTAGGGAAAGAACAAAAGAATAAGAGTAGTCACATGAACGCATTTACAAAACTCGTTGAACATTCCAAAAAAGTGGCAAATTTTGAGCATCTATCAGCCATCATAGATTGGGATCAAGCGGCGGTCATGCCACCTGGTGGCGCTGAAGCACGCTCGAATGCCACGGCAGAGCTCGATGTACATATCCATTCTTTAATGACTCAACCGCACTTGGGAGAGCTTTTCGCTCAGGCAGAAGAAGAGACGCTGTCTACAAAAGAAAAATCTATCCTAAGAGAAATGAAGCGTGGGTGGCAGCAAGCTAACTTACTACCAGAATCATTAGTTCAAGCTCAATCTCTTGCTGGCTCCAAATGTGAACATGCATGGCGTACGCAACGTGGAGAAAATGACTGGGCTGGTTTTGAAAAGAACTGGGCTGAAGTCGTAAAGCTATCGCAGGAAGAAGCGCAAATTAGAGCCGAAGCAAATGGCACGACTCCTTATGATGCCATGCTCGATGTTTATGAACCTGGCACAACGTCTGCGTCGTTAGACATTCTTTTTGCTGACGTGAAAACCTGGCTTCCTACTTTGATCGATGAAGCGCTTGAAAAACAACAATCAGACAACATCTTATTGCCAACTGCACACTACCCTGCGGAAAAGCAAAAAGCGCTCGGTTTGGAAGTCATGAAGCTACTTCAATTCGATTTTGAACACGGTCGACTTGATGAGAGTACCCACCCATTTTGTGGCGGTGTACCGACAGATGTGCGTATTACGACACGTTATAATGAAAACGAGTTTGTCCAATCATTGATGGGGATTGTCCACGAAACTGGCCATGCTCGATACGAGCAAGGGCTACCAAAAGATTTATCAGGAACACCCGCGGGAGAAGCTCGCTCTATGGGTATTCATGAATCACAATCACTCTTCTTTGAAATGCAAATAGGACGAAGCAGCGCGTTTATCGATCACCTCGCTCGACTGGCTTCTAACCATTTTTCTGGTAGTGAATTCGAAAAAGACAATTTAGCCAAAATTTACACTCGCGTAGAAAAAGGCTTTATTCGCGTAGATGCTGACGAACTAACATATCCTGCTCACGTTATCCTTCGATATGAAATTGAGCGAGATCTCATGAACGGCGTCATCAAACATACAGATGTACCAGAACTCTGGAACGAAAAGATGAAAGCGTACTTGGGGCTATCAACCGAAGGAAACTTCAAAAATGGCTGTATGCAAGATATCCATTGGACAGACGGAAGTTTTGGCTATTTCCCGTCCTACACGCTCGGTGCGATGTACGCTGCACAATTTATGGCAGCAATGAAACAAACCGTCGATGTAGATGCGGTTATTCGTTCTGGCGACTTAGCTCCGATATTCAATTGGCTCTCGGAAAACATCTGGAGTAAAGGTAGCTTATTCACCACTGATGAGTTGGTAAAACAAGCCACGGGTGAAACACTGAATGCTAAACACTTTCAAGCTCACCTAAAAGATCGCTACTTATAAAGCGAAAAGAATAGAAAGTAAAAGCCCAAGGTTCGTATGTTCCTTGGGCTTTTTGTAGGCTCTCTATGTGTTATGCCAAGCTAGGGATGAGCCTAGGCTTGTACAAACAGTCCTCACCCTCTGGTCTAGTTTTAAACCGACGATGAAGCCACATATACTGGCTCGGACTTGCCATGATTGATGTTTCAACTATTTGATTCACGAATGCGGCGGCGCGTTGATGATCCTCTTTCGGGAAACCTTCGACGGGCGCACTAATGGTTAGGGTATAGTGTCCGTCTTTTCCTCTTACCATCGTAAAAGGCACAATGGCGCAATCTGTAGAATCAACCAACAAACTTGTACCTGTCGTAGTACAAGCATTTTTAACGGCAAATAACGGTGCAAATGTCGAGCGTCGGTTACCATAATCGTGGTCCGGTGCATACCAAACCCGCTCACCCGCTTTAAGTGCTTCAAGCATGGCTTTGACGTTTTTACGATCAATCAGTGTACGATTAGAGCGAGAGCGTCCCTTATACTGAAAATAATCAAAGCACGGATTATTGTTTGGGCGATAAACACCGGTTCCAGACTTTTTAATGCCAAAAGCTCGAGCACCTAACTCTAGATTCATTGAGTGTACGGCCAACATTAATGCACCTTTGCCTGACTTCTCTAAAGCCTCTAGATGCTCCATGCCTTTTATCGTGACGTGTTTGTTTACCCGTTTATCTGACCAAAACCATGCCATTGCGGTCTCAAAAAGTGCGATGCCAGTATTGTCGATGTTGTCTTTTAGAATTGCTTCGCGTTGGCATTTTTCCATATGAGGGAAGCAAAGCTCAAGATTGCGTCTGATCGTAACTTGACGTTTTCTCATGAATCGCATAGCTAAACGACCAATGTTGCGTCCCAAAGCTAGTTGAACTTTAAAAGGAAGGAGGCTAAGTAAGTACATCACGCTAATGATAATTAACGTTCCCCAGTAACGAGGCAAAAGAAATTCGGCCTTGAAAGCAGGCTTTTTGTATTTGTTCATGTAAGTATTGTCAGATGTGCCCATCTATAAGTGATAAAAACAATGATAATGGACTGCACTTTTATCATTGATAACGCTAATAACATAAATTAAAGCGCGCGGATTCTATGGTTCTTCGACACACTACACAATAAGAACTTTGCAGAAATATGTAGGGAATGAAAAAGCAGTAAAGATGAGTCGCCACGTTAACATCTATCGGAGTGATTTATCTACTGCCCTTTCCTAAAGTTTGAAGAAACATAACTTTGTATTTTCAATGCGCTAAATAATGTCTATTTTTCAATCACATAATGCGACCGTTATGAATACAACAATAAGACGTCATATCAATACTCGCCATTAGCGATTGAATTTGTACTAAAAAGCCGCAGCAATTTCTCGCTGCGGCTTCTTATTCACTTAACAAGTAGAGTGGCGTTATTCGTGCCCTACTGTTTTGGATAATAAATTTACGATCAACACACCTGCGATGATAAACCCAATACCAACTAGGGCTGGTAAGTCTAGACGCTGTCCGTAAACAAAGTAACCAACCGTCGCAACCAAAACGATCCCAGCACCACTCCATATGGCATAAACAACCCCGACAGGCATTGTTTGCACTGTGACGGAAAGCAAGAAGAAAGCGATGCCGTAACCAATCAAAACGACTGTGCTCGGCATTACTTTCGTAAATTGCTCTGTTTTGGGAATATAAGAAGTGGCAATCACTTCACATACAATCGCTATCGACAGCGCCAACATTGGTGGCATAGAGACAAGCATTTTGAACATAAGGCATTAACGCTCAACAGAAATGTAACCGACAACATGTCCGGATAATTAGGCCGCGCATTATACCCAACTCATCTCACGATGGAATACCACTAACGATGTTTACACACCATCACTTTCGCTTACTTTTTGATGACCAGGTGAAAGGCTGACGTTTTGGTGCTGACGAGAAATTTCAAAGTAGATATGCATATCAATCGGCTCAGGTGTATTGAGTAGCATCTTACCTACTTCACGTTGGAAATGACCATAATTACCTAGCTCATCCGTTAGTTCTAGGAGCTCGTAAGAGGCTTCATCGGCAAACATTCCATACGCATACTGATAATGACTGATATCCTTGCTCTTATCATAACCCAGCTTTTGAAGAGCTTGATCAATCTCTTCCGGCGTATAAATGTCTTTATCACCAAACGAATGCAGTAGCACGCAAGGAACTTCTTGAGCGATGCTCTGAATCTTTGTCTTTCTCTTGAAAATACCGAACATAATGTCCTCCACTGACGATGTTTCCAAACATGCACATTAATGCAAAATGGTGAGCTGATTGTTTTTAGTATGGCTCATTAATTTGAGACTTCCTTAATACGAAGTCACCTTCACATATTAACGTGATCGCATAATTACCAGCAAATAGTACACACTGCGTTTCAAACCTATCTCATCAGAAACTCTGCTTTAGTCACAATTGTGTGACAACCCCGAGTACGGTTTACCATAATGTAAAGAGTAGATTGAAAAGTCGGATTTCGTATCGACATCTAAACTTAATTAAGTTAGCTTTAGAAGTATAGACGTCTAGATTGACTATACTTAGGGAGAGAAAGTCGTGCCAATTAGAATTCCAGATCAATTACCAGCTACCGATGTATTAAGGACAGAAAACATCTTCGTGATGAGTGAAACGCGTGCAGCGAGTCAGGAAATACGTCCTTTAAGAGTGCTGATCCTTAATCTGATGCCAAAAAAAATAGAGACTGAAACTCAGTTTCTGCGTCTACTCTCAAACAGCCCACTACAGGTTAACGTCGAATTACTGCGCATTGATAACCGCCCGAGTAAAAATACGCCAACTGAACATTTAGACACGTTTTATCGCCAATTTGAAATGGTGCGAGATAAAAACTTCGATGGCATGATCATTACTGGGGCTCCATTAGGTTTGGTGCAATTTGAAGATGTCATTTATTGGGATCATCTCAAAACCATCATGGAGTGGGCAAAAGATCATGTGACATCCACTCTTTATGTTTGCTGGGCTGCGCAAGCAGGGTTAAAGCTACTCTACGATCTACCTAAAAAAACGCGTAAAGAAAAACTTTCAGGCGTGTATCATCATCAAATCCATCATCAGTTTCACCCTATCTTACGCGGATTTGATGACACGTTTTTGGCTCCTCACTCGCGTTACGCAGATTTTTCGCCTCACTTTCTAGAAGAGCATACTGACTTAGACATTTTAGCGACATCGGATGTCGCAGGTGTGTACTTGGCCACCACAAAAGACAAACGCAATGTCTTTGTCACAGGACACCCTGAGTATGATTCTCACACCTTACATAATGAATATATCCGAGATTTAAGCGAAGGTATGGAGCCCGCTATTCCTGTCAACTATTACCCAAACAACAACCCAGATAACCCACCAATTGCAAGCTGGAGAAGCCATGGACACCTCCTCTTTTTAAACTGGCTGAACTACTGTGTTTATCAGCAAACACCGTACGATCTCGATCACTTCAGTGAAGATGCTTTCACTAAAGACGATTAGCTTCAAAATAAGCAAACAAAGCACTCATCATTACCGAAATGTAATATGTGAACCAAGCCGCCATATGGCGGCTTTTTCATAACAGTTTGCAAACCTGATCGCATAGTGTTTTTTCCTCAATAGGCTTTTGCTAAGTAATTCATATCATGCAGAAAGATTCAGGGATGTAGGGATAAAGAATGAAAACAGCAAAGCTCGGTGCACTAATATTATTGTCTCAGTTTGCACTCGTGGGTTGCGTGACGGTGAAAGAAGATGGAAGCCCTGTCGTTAAAGCCGATCCTGTGGCAATGGCAGAATCACGTATCGCACTTGGCTTAGGTTATTTAAACGGCGGTAACATGATTCGCGCGCATGATAACTTACAACAAGCCTTAAACCACGCACCTCAATACTATCGCGCGCAATTATCTATGGCTCACTACTACGAAACGGTTGGTGAAGATATTAAAGCCGAACAGATGTATAAACGCTCTCTACGCCAACACACTAAAAACGGAAATGTGCTCAATAACTACGGTACTTTTCTTTGCAAGCGAGGTGACTTCGAAAAAGCCGATCAGATGTTTAATCGAGCCATTGAGCAGCCTTATTACTACCTTATTCCAGCAAGCTATGAGAATGCAGCTTTTTGTGCGCTAAAATCACAAGATAAAGACAAAGCGAGATACTACTTTACTAGAGCTATCGATCATGACCCTCATAGACCAAAATCGATTTTGCAACTCGCTAAAATAGAAATTGATAGCGGTGATTATACTGAAGCTAGAATTCGATTAATGAGATTCAATCAAATGTATGGCGTGAAGAAGCCCTCTTTGCAACTCATGATTCAACTTGAACGTGCAGCAGGCAATGAAGCTCTCGAGAAAAAGTATCAAAAACAATTGGAAAAATTTTCTTAGTACAAAATAGCGATACATAAGGCGCATTAGCTCACAGCCAATACAGCGCTTGACCAAGAATCCAGTGAATTCAGACTCACGGTGATACATTCATCCTGTACATAAACGTCAAATTCGGTACTATTTGAACGGAATAAGTGACCAAGTCACATTATAAAAAGTGCGCACACAACGAAATTTGTACATCATACTGTTTTTAAGATTGATTTCGGCACATTGATAAATACTAAATATTACTGACATGCACCAGAAGGAAGTTGAAGCCGGATGAAACCTGCCTGCACTCTGTTATTACTCACTTTGCTGAGTTCACCTTTTGTTGTCAGTGCACAAGAAAATATTGAGAAAACATTCACGTTTGGCATTGTGTCCAATAAAGCCCAAAGCAAAATCAAAAAAGCGACGCCCCTTACTCAGTATGTAACTGAAAATATGGCTGAATATGGTTACGCAAAAGGGGCAGTAAAGGTATTTAAAAATTATCGTCAGCTCGCGGTTGCGCTTGAAAATGGCACCGTTCAAATTGCAACGGCGACCCCCTTTAATGCGATGACCTTAGAAAAGGAGTCTAATAGCCAAGTTCTTGCTATACGATGGAAAAAAGGCCTGCAAAAATATCATACTGTGTTCTTTACTAATAAAGAGAGTGGGATTGAGTCACTTTCTGACCTGCGCGGAAAAACGCTTGTTTTTGAAAAGCGCACGTCTACCAGCAGCTATTACCTACCTGCGATTACATTGCTGAATCACGGAGAAAAACTGCAATACCTTCCCTCTCCTGATGACAAACCGGCCAAAGACAGTATTGGTTATTTATTCCTTGATGAGCAACTCGCTCAGTCAAATGAAATCAACCTATCTGTATGGGTATATAAACAGAGAGTTGCGGCAGGAGCATTCAGTAACTTCAACTGGAACAATCCCAAAGATTTGCCAGAGAACATGAAAGACAAACTAGCGATTTTTTCTCGTTCTGTTGAAATACCCAGGGATTTGATTCTCGCTTCTCCAAGCATGAGCCTAGAGCAACAGCGTAAAATCACGTCCATACTGCTTGATATGGATACAACTCACGAAGGCTCTCTCGCACTTAAAAAGTTTCAGAACACCAAAAAATTCAGCGCACTTACTCCAGAAATGCGAGCCTCCTTAAGTACAGTGCGCAAGTCAGTTCACTTGTTACCGAAGGTGGATTGATGTTTCAAAAGCTCTCACTCGAAACCAAATACATTTGCTCGACAATGTTCGTTGTCTTGTTTGTTGTGGTGATAAATCTTGCGTTATACATGCACGGTTACGATGCGTATTCAAATAGCTTAACTCAACAAATCACGAACAACTCTCAAGAAAAAACCGAATCTTACGTTAAGCAAAAAGGGTTGGTTTATGCAGAGCTATTATCAAAACAGCTTTTTGATCCACTCTATACAGACAATATCAGTCAAGCGTATGAGCAAATTAAGGCAACATTGAGCCAGCCAGATGTCTCGAAAATACATGTTGTTGACAATGAAGGGCTAATCTTTCACGACGGCACTACTCAGCTAAGGATGTTTGCCCAACCCCATTACCGCTCTCCTTTTATTTTGAAAGCAATAGAAGAATCCAGAACTCTCGTTTCCTTTTCCAAGCATCAGTTGGAGATCGCAGCGCCGATTCAGCAATCAAATATTACTCTTGGGGCGGTATATCTTGAGCTTAACTTGATACATCTACTGGAAGAGAAAGAACAGAACATTGAACAAGTCCAAGCGATTACCTCAAACGATAAACAGAAGATGTTTAACTTGCTGCTAACGATCAGTGGGATATCCGTTCTATTCGGTAGCATCATCGCTTATGCTTTGGGGCGGTCGTTAACTAAGCCACTCAAGCAACTAAAAGATCAATTTTCAGAGTCAAATACCCAAGCGCTGCCAGTCACCGACATACAAAGCAAAGATGAAGTGGGAGAACTTATTTCGGCGTACAACAAAATGTCAAACAAAGTGAACCGATACACCAGCCGAGTTGAGTTCATGGCATACCACGATATTCTGACTTCCCTGCCAAACCGAGAAAAGTTACTCATTGATATTCAAACGCAAATAACTGACCACAAATCCCCCTCACTCGCGGTTGTGTTTATTGACTTGGATGACTTTAAGCACATTAACGATAACTATGGACATAACATTGGGGATAAATTGCTAGGCCATCTTGCCTCAGAGCTTCAAGGCCGTTTGCCGAGTTATTTTAAGCCGCTTTACCGCCTTTCTACCATCGTAAGTCGAGTAGGTGCGGATGAATTTGTACTGGCCTTTCCGTGCTCGGACAATCATGAAGCTAGAGAAAAAGCGAACGATATTCATCGCCAACTACTCTCTCCCTTTAGTTTGGAAGAGAACGATATTCAAATTACGGCAAGCCTCGGAATTGCTGTGTATCCAGAATTTGGTTCAAACGCTGAGTCTCTTTTACAGCTTTCCTCTCTTGCGGCGCAGGAATCTAAAAGACGCGGTAAAGACATTATGACGATATACGATTCCACGTTTGATGAAACGATTAAACAACGTTTATACATAGAACGAGAACTGCGTCGTTCAGTACGTGACTTGTCTCAATTCGAGCTGTGGTATCAACCACAATTTGATCTAAAAACCTATCGCCTAATTGGGGTCGAAGCATTGGTTAGGTGGAATCATCCCGAGAAAGGCTATATCAGTCCAGAATCGTTTATCCCGATCGCAGAGCAAAGTGATTTAATATTGGAGCTTGGAGAACATATCATTGAGACGGCAATTGCTCAGCGGGCAATGTGGGCAGAACATTTCGGTACGGATTTTCACATCGCATTAAACTTGTCCCCAAGACAAATCTATCGCCAAGATTTAAGTCAATTATTTTCTAAGTATTTACGACGACATGATGTCGCCCCTCAAACCATTCATGTTGAAGTGACAGAGTCACTTTTTATTGATGATACAGAGAAAGCTCAATATGTGCTTAAAAAACTACAAAGTATCGGAGTGGAAGTTTGGCTAGATGACTTTGGTACGGGGTATTCAGCCCTTGCCTACCTACAACATATGGCTTTTAACGGGCTCAAGATTGATCGTTCATTTATCGCTCAAATCCGAAAAAGCGATCAAGACGATTCATTAGTTCGCGCGATTGTATCCATGGCTCACAACCTAAGAATGAAAGTAGTAGCCGAAGGCGTAGAAACTCAAACTCAACTCACACGAATGGAGTCTCTCCACTGTGACGTCGTACAAGGTTTTTTCTTAGGTAGACCTGTACCTGCCGAGGAATTGATTGCATTTGAATACCAACGAGGGAGTGGCGCTCAAAGCGTCAATCACTTTGCTTAGAACGCCGTTTTGTTAACTATTGCCGCTTAGCGCGTTAGTACTCGTAATGCAATATCGGTCACACTTCCCCCACCTCATTAATATGAATTTTCTCTTAAAATCTAACATCTGAGATAAATAAACTACACTTTTCATATCAACTTCTTGGATATGGAAATGCGCGTGGTAGGAATCTTTTCTTGGAACAACCTGTCGGTAAAACAAAAGCTATTTGGGTTGGTTTTGCTGCCAATTTTATTGTTGCTTGTCCTCGCGGGTAAACATGTACAAAGCCTTTCTATCCAGGCTCAGGAACTACAAAAAGCACAGTTATTCTCTGTCTACATAGACCGCGTATCTTCGCTTTATCACCTACCGAATAACCCTGATGTAATAGATAAGCAACTAAAAACTCAGCAGATATCTCAATTGTTACGCGACACTGCAGCACCAGTATTCGGTGAAAACGCTGAGATACTAAACCAGTTGACAAGCTTTGAGGAAGCAACCCTCTCGATGCTCTCTTCGCAAAATCAAGAAGAAAAGTTAGATGCGGCAGAGTGGCGCGCTGATACGTTCAAAGAAATCCTCATGAGCTTAGACAAAGTCTATTTTAGAAATGTGAGTTATGAAACAAACACTCACCTTTCTTCTTTGATGCAACTTGAATGGTTGATGTTTTGGTCCACTGAAGAGCATAGATTAAGCGAATATTTGATTCGATCTTCAGAGGAAAATAACGAGTATGACCTCACAACACAGGCTTCTATCCAATCTTTAATCCAGAACCAACAACTATTTCTAGAGCGTTTTGTGACGCTAAATGCCAATCAACAACAAGTAGATCTGCTCATTGAGACGTTTACGGGTGAAGTCTTTATCAAAAGCCAAGAGTTTCGTGCTTATTTATTGCAACCAGCTCAACTCAAATCATTAACCCCGGATGAGATTGATGCGGGGTTATCTGCACTCAACAAACGCTTATCGTTATTACAAAGTGTTGACGACAAAATGGAACAGCAGCTGAGTGATGATATATCAAAGACAATCAACACGACGACACAGCACCGCTTTACCTTTATCGCAATGATGAGCCTTTTAACGCTGTTGGTCGTAAGTTTAACGCTAAGATTGGTGCGAAAAGTTACTGGAAACTTGAATCTAGTCCTCAAATTTCTCAGTAACGAAAGCAATGAACAAAGTAACACTGAAAATTCACCTCTTGCTCAACTAATAAAGGGTAAAGACGAGCTGAGTAAGTTTGCTCGAGAGGTAAAAAAGCTTAGTGATGAGCGGATGTTGTCCAGACTAAAGCTCACACAAGCTAAAGAAGATGCAGAACAAGCAAAAGATGATGCAATTAAGGCGAGTAAAGCCAAAAGTAGCTTTTTGGCCAACATGTCCCACGAGATCCGCACGCCGCTAAATGGCGTTATTGGTATCTCTGAAGTCTTATCCGATACTTCCCTGACTGCCACACAACGCGATTACGTCGATACGATTGAAACCTCCTCCCAACTGCTTTTGAGTTTAATTAATGACGTTCTAGACTTCTCAAAAATTGAATCTGGGATGTTGCTCATTAGCCCACATTCAACTTGTGTTCGAGAGTCTATCTATGACATTGCTTCTATCATTTCACCGAAAGCAAAGGAAAAAGGCATCGATGTGCAAGTCAACATTAGCCGTAACACGCCTTACCACGTAATGTTGGATGACCATCGTATACGCCAAGTTGTCATGAACTTCATGTCTAACGCGGTAAAATTTACCGAACAAGGCAGTGTAGAGCTATCGGTCATCACCCGCGAAATAAAAAATGGTGAAGCGGTCATCGAGTTTTCCGTTAAAGATTCTGGGATTGGTATTGATGCCCAGCAGCAAAAGAAAATATTTGCTCCATTTGCCCAAGAGGATAACTCTACTACCCGACAATTTGGGGGAACTGGACTTGGGCTTGCCATTAGCACGCAATTAGTTGAGCTAATGGGTGGAGAAATTCAACTTGAATCCGAGAAAGGTAAAGGCAGTCGCTTCTTCTTTGAACTAACTGCTCCTGTTGTGACGCAAGAGTTTAACGCTTATCACGCTCTGAATCACAACGACATATGGATTGTATGCAGCAGTACTCAACTAGAACAAAAACTGCGTAACGAGTTAAGTTTTTTCAACATCAATATAACGCAGTCAGTAGATACCTTAAGTGCGTTGCCAACGTGGATTGATAACGAGCGCGTTATCGTTATTCATGTAGAAGGATCACCAAATGCAGCGGCGATGCATATCGATGAGATAGAAAGCCTTTGTAAACGAAACATTCGTGTCTGCCTCATCAAGCACCTTCATAGCCCACAATTCGACTTTAGAAGCAGTATCAGCGCCTTGGTCACTCAGCCACTACTAGGGCAGCGCTTAATTAAAGCACTTGAAAGTTGTGCGGCAAATTTCTCGCACGCACAACAAGAGAGCATTTCAGCGCAACATGTTAAATCTTTGCCGAAAATTTTGGTCGTTGATGACAATACGGTCAATCAAAAAATCGCGGGGCTACACGTCACAAAAGCTGGCTTCGACTTTGATGTCGCAGTAAACGGACAAGAAGCGGTTGAGAAATTTCAACAGAATCAATACAGCCTAATTTTAATGGACTGCATGATGCCCGTAATGGATGGATTTGAAGCCACCCAAATAATTCGTCAAATAGAAGTAAAAGAAAAACGCGCTTTCAGAATTCCGATTATTGCTCTAACGGCAAGTGTGGTCGATGACGATATACAAAAATGCTTTGACGTTGGAATGGATGACTATGTGCCCAAACCGTTTAAAGCAGGGTTGCTTAAAGAGAAGTTAGATAAGGCAATTGGGTTACGTGTTTCCAACACGACGCCTGCTGAACCACACCAAGAGAACACTACTCTCGATACAACTCATAAACTACCTGCGAGTTCAGAGCAACCAGAAGCAACGGTAACGCCTATTCGCTCCGAACGTATCTTGCTTGTCGAAGACAATAGAGTGAACCAGAAAGTGGCTTCTCTATTGCTATCTAAAGCAGGCTATCAATTCGAAGTCGCAGAAAACGGACAAATTGCAGTCGAAATGTTCCAAAAAGATGGAAAGTTTGATGTTATTTTGATGGATTGCATGATGCCCATAATGGATGGGTTTGAAGCTTCTAGGCAAATTAGAGCTTATGAAGCGAGTAAAGGATTAGCTAAGACGCCCATTATCGCATTAACAGCAAGCGTCGTTGATGATGATATTCAACGCTGCTTTGATTCAGGAATGGATGCCTACGTACCAAAGCCTGTGCGCAAAGAAAAACTGTTGTATCAAATTGAACAAGCAATGTAGGTGGATTCTATGAGTAGAAATCATTCTCGCGTTGCTTTTCCTTTGCGTTACATAAAACGCTATCTGTTTATTCTGATTGCCCTTCTTTCATTAAATTGCCAAGCTCTCGCTGCAGAGAGCTACGCCGTTTTCTCATTTAATGACGAATTCTCTCCGCTCACTGTCAATAAAGCGCGAAAGTTGTACAGAGGGAAGACGCAACTTTTACAAGGCCAGCGAATTGAACTCTCTGACTGGCCTGCGACATCAACAGAAAGAGCTGAGTTCTATCGTTATCTTCTCAACAAAAATTTAGCGCAAATGAACGCGCATTGGGCAAGCTTGTCTTTTTCAGGTAAAGCTAGACCGCCAAAAGTGATTGCACGCTCCAGCATTGATGACCTCATAGCATGGATGCAAGAGAAGCCCAATAGAATTGGTTATGCCCCAACATCGAGCGTCCCTAGTAATGCTCATGTTTTATGTGTGGTTAGCTCGGAGAATTGATATGAAAAAATATTTAACCATGTTATCGCTGAGTATCGCGACCTTTCCGAGCTCAGCCACGATTGAACTAACAGAACAACTTTCTTTAAGTGGTTTTGGCTCTACTTCGTGGGCAAAATCCGATAACCCAACTACGTTACTAGTTAACCGCTTTATTGGCGATGAATCTTGTTTCGATTGCGATACCACTTTCGGCATGCAGCTCGATTATTTTCACAAGGCATTTCGGGCATCCGCACAAGTCGTAAAGCGCCCGCAAGACCATTGGAGCTCGCCTCAGCTCGAGTGGGCGTATTTGGCTTATACCTATCAAAACATAGAAATACGAGGAGGACGCTTAAGACTGCCACTGTTTTTGATGTCTGAGTACAACTATGTCGGCCACGCTTTTACCCAAGCCCGCCCACCGAATGAGGTATATGACAGCATTCTAGGTATCACGGCTTATAACGGCCTATCTGCACGCTGGATTCATGACCTCAATGAGCAAGTCGTACTTACTGCCATGCCGTTTGTCGGGTTTAAAGACAATAGTGACGTAACCATCAATGAACGTACTGAATTGGAAATTGAGTCAAACAATACTGCAGGGATGAACTTAACGCTAAGCGGAGAGAGCTATCGTTGGAATTTTTCCTACCTCCACGGCGATTATGATCAAACAACGACGCTCTCTAACATTGAGCAGTCCACTCCCGGTGGCGGAACCACAATCATTGACCGTCTAGTTGAAACAGAAAAAAACAACACGATCGATCTGTTCTCTCTAGGGTTAAGATACGAGCTCGATAACATTGTGATTATGGCAGAAGGACAGACCAGCAATCTTTCCTCATCTTGGTACGCGACAACAAGTTATAATGTAAACAAGCTGACTCCTTATATTGTTTACGGTCAGCAGTTTAATAGTCGGGATAAAAAAAGTGGAGACAGTTTCTTACTCGGATTGAGATACGATCTAGATTACAACGTTTCCCTAAACGCAGAATGGCAAAGGTTCAACGCCTACAATAATAGCTCTGGCGCGTTTTCATCAGCCCCAAAGGATGACAGTGCGAGCCTTTATACGCTAATGCTCAACTTCGTTTTTTAATGTTTCTTACAGTACCAATTTCCACAACACTGGGGGCTGTTGTATTAAGAAGGCTTTTTGCAACACGTAACTAAACGCTAAACGACTGGAAGGGATAGAATCGATCAGATAGGTAAGTGGCAATCCAAACAGAGACAAAGGTTACTCTATTTCGGTTTGTTTTGATTGCCTTTTAACCGCTTTTCTTTGCGTCGCAGTGCCCGGAAAAACTTTGACTCTTCGTGGTACCAACCAAGGACACTAATTGGGAAGCCCACGAGCATCATAATAAAAACATCCGCAGGGAGTTGTTCCCAAATGTCGCTTAAAGAATGCAGCTCTCCAAAAATGAACAAACCGATGACTTTACCAAGCAGTAATGCACAACAAATCATAAAGAAGGACTTTAATATATAGTGCCATTTGCCTTTTTTACGCTCTTCTCTCCAATAGGCATATTTATATTGTCGGTCGTACATTCATCCCCCTAAAGTAAACTTGCCGTAAGTTTAAGCATCTCGATAGCGTAAAGTGCGTTGGCACCTCTTTAATCATAGTGCGTATCTAAAGTGAATGCTTGTCGTGGCAATAAGAAGGAGAGGTATTCTGTAGTAAGAGCTACATAATCTCTGAACGTTATATGTCTTGTGTCATTCGGATGATGCCTGATTTTGCTTATCGCTAGTGTTTTCTGAACACCCAAATCGGGCCGATGAGTAGAAACTGTAAATCCTCAAAAAACGACGGTTTTTTACCTTCAATCTTGTGACCGATAAATTGCAATATCCACAATACGCCAAACAAAAGCATAGAAATATGCAGAACGGGCAACATCAATACCTCTAGAGACCAAATAAGGCCAATGCACGCTAATGTGTAGCCGATCATCATCATGAATACGCTCAGAGACAAACGAAAATAGAAAACCCAAGTGGGGATCACCGCTACCCAAACCCAATTAAGTTCGAAGCCTAATAATGAAATCTGGGGAATCGACCAAATAAGTCCAACCACAGAAAGGTAAATACCTGGAACTGCGATTGTGTGAATCTTTTGGTTGATAGGGTTTTGGTGACTCTCACCATATTCTTTTAGCCATTCAGATAATGCTCGCATATCATTCCCCTTTTCCACCTTCTTATTCTTATATAGCCCGAGGATGAAAAAGGTGCGAATTTTTCCGTAAAGGCTACGAGCAACGAGCGACAAGACAACAGAGGCCAGTGCGTTGCCGATTACTCACCAAGCAACGCTCGTTGTGCTTTCGGCAGCTTGGCAACGACAAGAGCATAAGAGCGTTCACACAAATCTTGAATCAACCCATCCTCGACATCACCGTTAAAATAAACCGTTATCCAATGACGCTTATTTAAGTGATAACCCGGGATAATATCCGTAAACTGCGACGTTAAGACTTCTCCATCTTCTGGTTTTACTTTTACGCTGACATACTCCCGACCGTTTCTCTCTGCAATGATGGCAAACATCTTGCCTTTGATTTTGTATACAAGCGCTTCAGGCCCAAATGGGAAATCACTTTCTGCACACATGAAGGTACTTAAGTATTGTTCTAGTTCTTTGCTTTTCATATCCCCTACCTCCTTCTACGTTCTCACTCAAATTGTGGCAATAGCAATTTTAACGCCTGGTTAACCTGCTCTTTTTCATTGCCTTCTAAACCATGCAATAACGATTGCTGAACGTCTACATGCTCCAAAATTAGCTTGTCAATTAAGGTTAAGCCTTGCTCTGTTAGTTCAACGGTGACGCTACGTCGGTCTTCTTTGCTATGGGTTCTGGTAATAAACCCTTTCTTCTCTAGTTTATCTAAGCGATTGGTCATCGCACCCGAAGTGAGCATCATTGACTCTATTAACGCTGAGGGAGTAAGACAATATGGTGAACCAGCTCGACGCAGTGTCGCTAACACATCAAATTCACCCATTTTCAGATCGTACTTCTTATGTAGCTCGGCGACCCTAGATTCCATGTGTTTTGCAATTCGCATTAGTCGACCCATTATTGCCATCGGTTCAGTGTCGAGGTCTGGCTTCTCCCTAGCCCACTGCTCTACCACTCTATCAATTGCATCCATTATTTCTCTCCAAACATCATATATTTTTTATTTTAACATAAAGATACTTTACAAAAAGCCACCTTGCCGATATCGTTACATTTAATTATCTCTACATAAAGATATTTAACATGAACATTTTACTTGCGATGATTCCTGCCTTTTTTTGGGGGACGACTTACGCTGTTACTCAGTTTACTCTACCGGACTGGCCTCCCGTTTTACTTGGTGCTCTAAGGGCACTGCCTGCGGGTCTTTTGTTGCTGGCAATAAAGCCCTCGTTTCCAAAAAGAAGTGAGTGGAAAGTGCTGCTTGTTTTAGGAACCATCAACATCGCTTGCTTCTTTGGTCTCATTTTTGTCATGGCGTTGACGCTTCCTTCTGCCATCTCTGGTGTTGGTATGGTTTCGGTCCCCGTTTTTGCGATGCTGTTTGGTTGGGCGGTCTACAAACGTCAGCCTAGTGGCATTCAAGCGATAAGCGGCGCAACTTTGATTGCTTTAGCTTGGTTCTTATTTGATCCTAGCTCTATTTCTCTCGAACCCGTGGGCTTACTTGCGATGATCTCCGCCATTATGTGCATCGTGATAGGAAGTAGCGTAACAAAGTCACTAGGTACAAAAATGCACTGGTGGACAGTGCTAACATGGCAGCTCATTTTGGGTGGCGTGATTATGTCTATCGCAACAAGTGTGCTGGCGATAAACAATCCAGAGCCATATGTTACGGTCGTTCAGGACGTATCCATGACGAATATTCTAGGGTTACTGTGGGTAGTTATTCTGAACACCGCATTAGGGTATGGCATGTATGTATGGTTATTACAGCGGATGTCGGTCGTAGATTTTACCTTTGGTGGTATTGCAAACCCAGTCGCAGGCATTGTTTCGGGCCTACTGCTATTGGGGGAAACGTTCACTCCTCTGCAATACAGCTTAATGCTAGGAATGATCGTAATGTCATTACTACCTCAGCTCATTACGTCAATCAAAACGAAAAGAGCCGCACTCTCCTCCTAAGTAACGTTAATTCCTAACACTCTAGAAGTAATGAGAGTGTTAGGAATCCTCAAGTGTAACCCCATCAGCAGAAATCAGCGCTAACCTAGGCAACTGACACCTTTAAAACGGTACGTTTTGACATTATGGCTGTTAAGCGCTTGCAAGGTTAGTCAGGGGCTCTGGTTTAGCGTAAACATAACCTTGAATAAGGTAAATCGCATGCTGAGCCAGATATTCGACTTGAGCCTGGCTCTCTACACCTTCTGCAATCATCTCACATTCCGCTTTGTTCGCTGCAGACACAATTGAGTCCAGCACTTTCAACTTTTGATCGTCAGATCCTATTGGATCAATGAACATCTTATCCACTTTTACACACCGGATGCCCAAATCTTGTAGGTAAGAAAAGCCACCATATCCGGTACCAAAATCGTCAATTTTGAACTTGTAGCCTTTATTCGTTAAATACAAAATCTCTTTTTTCGCGGCCTCAGTGTCTTTTACTGGTATTCTCTCGGTCAACTCAAAATGAATTCTATTCGAGATTGGCCAATTTAACTCCGACAGCAACTTCGTTAATACGCCTGACTCTAAATGGGAGGAAACAATATTGATGCTGACCCACGTATGCTCGGGCAAGTCACTTAAGTCTTGTATGATTTTACGAATAAGCTGATTGGTCATCGGGATAATCAGGCCACTTTCTTCTGCAGCACCAATAAACATATTTGGTGGCACCATTCCATCACGTCGCGACCATCGAATCAGAGCTTCATATCCTACTGTCTTACCATCGCGACTATCGACAATCGCCTGGTAGTAAGGAATAAATTCTGTATTACTAATCCCATTTTCAATTAGACCTGTAATGGATTTTCTCAAGCTTTTACCAGATATGTATGCAAAGGCAGTCACAAGACCTGCAAGCACACTTACAAGACCGCCCCACAAAAGTACTCTTTCCTGAGCATAATTTTTAAGTTTTTCACCGCTGTATATCTTGATGAGCATGTTGGCTTGAGACTCTCCTGAAAAGAAAAACTCTTTTGACAGTGCGTTTTCTTCTCCTGCAATATTCGCTTTGCCACGGCTTATCGTTAAATCACCAAATATTGGTTCATCATACTTAAACTCTACAAATAGGCAGTCTTTGCAAGGCGTTTTTATTACCTCGTTAACCCAACTGTTATCAAGTACCCAGAAGACTTCAACGTGTTCATTATCATAAATGACCATCCACTCTATTTGGTCATTCTGTTGCGGCAAAATAAGTGATGCGAAAAAGTTTTCATCCATCTGAAATCGTTCACTACTAGATGGGCGAGACACTTCACTACCAACCGTGGAACACGTTTTTCCGCCTTCTGTGGTCATCGCAATAAAACGAATGTAACGGTTATAAAAACGTGGGTCGCGTAAAGTTCTTACATCACTATCACTACAAGTAAAATCTAACTGAGCAATCTGCTTCACTATTGCTCCGTCCAAATAGGCAGACCTTTGATTTAAATAATCTACGTAAGCATCTATTTTCGACGCTTTTACCGAGTTGACGTAAAAGTTGGTTATCGAATGAAAGGCCACTACAAATATGGCGATGGGAACTAAGCCGAGTAAAATGGCATACCTTGTATTCTTTGTTATCAAAGTTCGTCCTGCTAATCTGTCAAGCAACCTAAGTGGGATATGAATACTATCTCATTTTTATAGTCCAAAAAGTGAGGAATGACGCTCAATAAAATTATAGACTCAAGTGGCTTTCAGATGTCGAGATTTAGAATGTGAGCACCAAACCGCATTCGAGGAGAACAAAGTAGCGACTAAGTGGAAAGTAAGAACGAACCCAATTGTTAAGTCATCCGTAATAAAAGTGACAACTTGGAGCTTGAGCAATACTTTTTAGATAGGCAGCAGATACGCTAAAAAACAAAAAGGAAACGATTGATGCCAACCGCTTCCTTGATTTGTTATTGCTATTTAAAAGCGCTTGAATTACGCCACTTCAAGAATCACTTTTTCCAACTTATCTAGGCCTTCATTTAGCACGTCAGATTCAATGGTCAGCGGCGGTAACAGACGAATCACGTTCGCTTTTACTCCACAAGAAAGCAGAATAAGGCCGTTTTCTTGCGCTTTAGAAATCACCGCTTTGGTCATCTCTTGCAGTGGTTTGCCTGATTCTGGGTCAGTAAACTCAATCGCCATCATTGCACCCGTGGTACGGATTTCACCAATAGCAGGCACAGATTGTTGCAGTTTGGTCATACGTGCATTGACCACTTCACCAATGCCCATCGCTTTAGTGCACAAGTTTTCTTCTTCGATGATTTTCAGCACTTCAAGACCTGCAACACAACCAAGTGGCGAGCCCGCATAAGTGCCACCTAAACCACCGGGTAGTGCAGAGTCCATCACATCCGCTTTCCCAACTACCGCTGAGATTGGGAAACCACCAGCAATGCCTTTCGCCATTGTCATTAGGTCTGGTTCAATGCCTAGGTACTCTGTTGCAAACATTTTACCGGTACGAGCAAAACCCGTTTGGATTTCATCGGCAATCAGCATGATACCGTGCTTATCACACAGCTGACGTAAGCCTTGTGCAAACGCTTCAGGTGCTTTGTAGAAGCCGCCCTCACCTTGTACTGGCTCGAAGATGATCGCCGCAACGCGTGAAGGTTCGATATCGCAAGCAAATAGATCGTCGATTGCTTGTAAGCTTTGCTCAACGCTGATGCCGTGGAACGCATTTGGGTACGGCGCGTGGTAGATTTCGTTCGGGAAAGGACCAAAGCCCGCTTTGTACGGCGCAACTTTACCAGTTAACCCCATCGTCATGTTTGTGCGACCGTGAAAGCCGCCTTTAAACGCTATTACGCCGCTACGACCTGTATGAGCGCGTGCCACTTTTACGGCATTTTCGACCGCCTCGGCGCCAGTAGTAAGAAAGATCGCTTTCTTCTTAGTCTCACCTGGTGCAAGTTCTGTCAGCTTTTCAGCCAGCTCAACGAATGACGCGTACGGCGTAACCATCGCGCAGGTGTGCGAAAAGTTATCCAACTGAGCTTTGACCGCTTCACTGATGCGCTTATGAGAGTGCCCTGTATTGGTCACTGCAATGCCTGCTGCAAAGTCGATGTATTTATTGCCTTCAATATCCCATACGTAAGCGTTTTCTGCTTTCTCGACGTAAAGTGGGTACAGTGCGCCCATGCCTTGAGCGATAACTTGGCTTCTTCTTTCGTGTAGTTGTTGGTTTGTCATTGTTTTGTCCTTAATTAGTTGCCGCCAAAGCAGAGATATTTCACGTCCATGTATTCATCGATACCTTGTTTTGCTCCTTCACGTCCGATACCGGACTGCTTAACACCACCGAAAGGAGCCACTTCAGTAGAGATCATACCTTCGTTAATGCCGACCATGCCGTATTCGAGCGCTTCTGCGATTTTCCAAACACGGTGAATGTTTTGGCTGTAGAAGTACGACGCGAGACCGTAGATGGTGTCGTTCGCCATTTCGACTAGCTGTTCGTCGCTGTCAAAACGAATCACTGGCGCGACAGGGCCAAAGATTTCCTCAGAGACAATCTTCATGTCGTGAGTAACGTCTTTGAGAACCACTGGCTGCATAAATAGACCATCGAGCTTTTTAAGTTCTGAAACCGGCTTCGCGCCTTGCTCGATAGCACCATCGATCAACGCTTGAATGCCTTGCTTCGCTGACTCGCTGATCACTGGACCAATGTTGACCCCCTCTTCCAATCCGTTACCAACTTTGAGCTGCTGAACCGCAGCGTCAAACTTAGCAACGAATTCGTCATACACTTTGCTGTGTACATAGAAACGGTTCGCACAAACACACGTTTGGCCTGCGTTACGGAACTTCGACGCCATCGCACCCGCCACGGCTGCATCAATATCCGCATCATCGAATACGATAAACGGCGCGTTGCCACCGAGCTCCATTGAGGTACGTTTAATGTCCGCCGCGCTTTGCTGCATCAGCACACTACCAACTTGGGTAGAGCCAGTGAAAGACAACTTGCGAATCAACGGATGCGAAGTGAAGATAGCACCGACCTGACGGGAGTTTTCCCCCAATACCACTTGCAGCACATCGCGTGGGATACCCGCTTGATAGGCAAGCTCAGCGACCGCAAACGCAGACAGCGGCGTAGATTCAGATGGTTTTACGACAAAGCTACAGCCTGCCGCTAAAGCTGGACCTGCTTTGCGCGTGATCATCGCAATTGGGAAGTTCCACGGTGTAATCGCACAGGCGACACCAATCGGCTGTTTGATGGTCACCAAACGCTTGTCAGCACTTGGGGCAGGAATCGTCTCACCGTAGGTACGTTTCGCTTCTTCAGCAAACCATTCGATAAAACTCGCGCCGTAAAGCACTTCACCTTGAGCTTCCGCTAGCGGCTTACCTTGCTCTAACGTCATTAAGCGGCCAAGGTCGGCTTTGTTTTCTAACAGAAGTTGGAACCAAAGATTGAGCATGCCAGCGCGAGTTTTTGCTGTCAGTGCCGACCATTCTTTCTGCGCCACACTGGCACGTTCAATGCCATTTAAAATGTCGTTTTCGCTTGAGACTGGTGCGTACCCGAGGAGTTCTCCGGTCGCCGGATTAGTCACTGCAATGCCCTGTTGTGGATTCGCTACCATAAACGAAACAAGGCTTTGGTTTTGTATCTGTTGCATGGTCATTCCTTTTGACAACTCATCATCGCCGCTAAGCCAGCGGCGAGTTTATGTTTAAGCAGGGATCTGCTGCGTAATACAGTGAATGTTCCCTCCGCCGAGTAGAACCTCTCTCGACGGTATCGCGATGATTTGGTATTCCGGCATCGCGTTTTGCAAAATATCGATCGCCATAGCGTCGGTCTCTTCGTCCAGCATCGGCAAGAACACATGCTCGTTGACGATAAGAAAGTTCGCATAAGAGGCACTTAGGCGTTCGCCAGCTTGTCGACTCATTCCCGAACTGGCGTCAATGCCATTGGCTTCGCGCTCGCTGTAATGCAACGGACCCGGTAATGGCAAACGGACAATTTCAATATTGCGCCCTTTCGCATCGTGCTGAGATTTCAGTACTTGTTCCGCTTGACGAGATAACGCGTATTGCGGATCACTTGGGTCATCGGTCCAACTCAGTACCACCTTACCCGGAGCGATAACGTGCATCAGGTTGTCAACATGGCCGTCTGTTTCGTCATTGAATAAACCATTTGGCAACCAAATGACTTTTTCGATACCGAGATACGCCTTTAACTGCTCTTCAATTTGCGCTTTGCTCAACTGTGGATTTCGCCCCGGACTAAGTAAGCACTCTTCTGTGGTGTAAAGGGTGCCTTCACCATCGGTGTGAATCGCCCCACCTTCAAGTACAAACGGTGCGCGGTAATGATCAATACCGATGATGTCGCACACCGAACCAGCGACAAGATCGTCCTGCTGCCAGTTGTCGTAAAGGCCGTTGTATTCGCCGCCCCACGCGTTGAATTGCCAACTAATCCCACGGCGCTCGCCCGCTTGGTTAACAAGCACGGTCGGCCCGATGTCTCGCATCCACGCATCGTTAAATGGGATTTCCACCAAACGTACATCTGAGTGAAGCATTTGACGCGCTCGGTCAAAGTTGTGCGAGCACACCGCCACACACACTTTGGTCACTTCCGCGATTAAGTTCGCGATTCTGGCGAAGGTTTCTTGCGCGGGTAATGCGTCATCACGCCAATTGTCTTTCCTTTCTGGCCACGCTAGCCAAACTTCACTAACCGGCTGAAACTCAGCCGGAAAATAGAAGCCATCCTGCGCTGGTGTTGTCGATAACTTCATTTTAACGCCTCTTTAAACGGCTAGTTTGCCAACGCTGGTGTAAAGGTCTGGACGACGGTCGCGGAACAAGCCCCATGCGTGACGCGCTTTCGCTGTCGTAGCTAGGTCGATTTCTGCGTAAATGATGGTTTCACCTTGACGCGGTGCTTCGGCAATTTTTGCACCAGTGTGGTCAGTGATAAAAGAAGAGCCGTAGAACGTCGTCTCGATACCATCATCGACTTCAGTGCCCACTCGGTTTGACGCAATCACTGGAACGAGGTTTGCTGCCGAGTGACCTTGCATTGTACGTTGCCAGTGATCACGAGAATCCAGTGTTGGGTCTTGAGGCTCAGAACCGATTGCAGTTGGGTAAAAAATCGCTTCCGCGCCGTGCAGAGCCAAGCTGCGCGCAAGCTCTGGAAACCATTGGTCCCAGCAAATGCCGGCACCGAACTTACCGAACTTGGTTTGCCACACTTTGAAACCGGTATCGCCAGGGCTAAAGTAGTACTTTTCACTGTAGCCCGGACCGTCAGGAATGTGTGACTTGCGGTAGTTATCTAGTACCGTGCCATCGGCATCTATCATCACTAGCGAGTTAAAAAACGTGTTGCCCGCTTTTTCAAAGTAGCTAACAGGAATAACCACGCCGAGTTCTTTCGCCAGTGCGCTCATTTCCTGAATAAGGTGGCTATTTGCCGTCTCTTCTGCGAGCTCGAAATACTTCGCTTCTTGTTTTTTGCAGAAGTAAGGCGCGGCGAACAGCTCTTGAGGAAGAATCACGTTCGCACCGTTTTGTGCTGCTTCACGAATCGCCTTTTTGGCTTTAACTAGATTTTCTTCCAGATCCCAGCTTTTCGTCAGTTGAAGGGCTGCAAATTTCACTACTTTGCTCATTGGATATTCCTTATCTCTTAAATCGCCAGTTTGTCACGTAGGTTGTAGTAAGCCGCGCCCATTGCCGTAAACGGAATTTGGAAGTGGCGGCCACCCGGGAAGGAGTAATGTTTTAGAGCCGCAAACGCGTCAAAGCGTTCTGCGTGTCCGGTCAGAGCTTCGGCCAGCAACTTACCTGCTAGGTGAGTACACGTTACACCGTGACCGCTGTAGCCTTGTAGGTAGTAAATGTTGTCTGCAAACGAGCCAAATTGCGGCATGCGTGAGTAAGTCAGCAAGAAGTTACCTGTCCAGGTGTAATCAATCTTGATGCCTCTCAATTGTGGGAAGACTTTTTCCATCTTCGGACGAATCAATGCTTCAATGTTTTCTGGGTCACGTGCGCCGTAAACCACGCCACCTCCGAATAACAAACGCTTGTCGGAGGTTAAGCGGAAGTAGTCAAGCAAGTAGTTACAGTCTTCAACGCAGTAGTCACTGGTCAGCACTTGTTTTAGCTGCTCATCACTCAAAGGCTGAGTCGCCACCACTTGTGTGCCACACGGAATCGCTTTGTTGCTGATGTTTGGTGCCAACCCACCAAGATACGCGTTACCTGCCAAAACCACGTACTTGCTCTTCACGCTACCTTGCGCCGTTTTGACTACTGGGTTAATCCCTTTGTCAATCGACACGACCGCCGACTGTTCGAAGATTTGGCCACCCAGAGAAATAAACGCAGCGGCTTCACCTAACGCGAGTTTAAGCGGGTGAATGTGACCACCGCGCATATCCAACAAGCCACCAGTGTACACTTTGGTCCCTACCGCTTGTTCTACTTCTCCTGCGTCAAGCAGAGTCAGTTGGTCGTTGCCGTAACGCTCCCAGTTCTTCTTATGCTCTTCTAGCCCTTTGAGTTGTTTACTGTTCAGTGCCGTGAACAAGCCGCCTTGCTTGTAATCACAGTTGATGTCGTATTTGTCGATCAGACCCCGGATGATATCGCCGCCTTCAAAAATCATATCGCACAGAGCTTTTGCTTGGTTTTGGTCGTAACGGCTTTCAATCACGTCAACATCTCGGCTGTAGCTGTTAACGATTTGACCACCGTTACGACCAGTTGCTCCAAAGCCCACTTTTGCGCTTTCTAGCACAACGACTTTAAAACCTTTTTCTGCAAGGTGTAGTGCAGAAGAAAGACCAGAAAATCCCGCACCGACTACACACACATCGCACTCGATGTCGTTTTGCAACTGTGGGTATTCCGGCATGTTTGGCACAGAGTGCGCGTAGAACGAATCCGTATGCTTGTTCATAGAACTATTCCTTTATTTATCGTAATCGTCAGCAGGCTTAAGGATGGAGGCGAATCCAAGTGGTTTTGGTTTCGGTGAATTTTTCAATCGCGTGGAGAGACTTGTCTCGACCGTTTCCGCTCATTTTGAATCCACCAAATGGAACCGTCATGTCACCTTCGTTGTAGTTGTTAACCCAAACCGAGCCGGCTTGCAGTCGTTTTGCTACGCGATGAACGCGGTTGATATTGCTACTCCAGAGTGCCGCGCCTAAGCCGTACTTCGAATCGTTAGCGATCTCGATTGCTTGCGCTTCGTCTTTGAATGGAATGACACACAGCACCGGACCAAAAATTTCCTCTTGAGCGACACGCATCTTGTTGTCGACGTTGTCTAAAATGGTTGGGGAAACAAATGCACCTTGCCCATCGACATCGCCGCCACAACGTACGTTTGCACCTTCTGATTCACCTAACGAGATATATTCCAACACTTTTGATTTATGATCATGGTCGATAAGCGCACCCATGGATGAACTTGGGTCCATTGGGTCTTTTGGCGTGAACGCTTTCGACGCTTGAATAACTTTTTCTATAAACTGCTCTTTGATGCTTTCGTGAACAAGCAGGCGGGTTGCCGCGACGCACACCTCACCTTGGTTGTAGAAACACCCTGCGGCGGTGTCTGCTGCTGCGCGGTCTAAATCATCACAATCTTCAAACACGATGTTCGCGTTCTTGCCGCCCGCTTCTGCAAACACACGCTTTAGGTTGCTCTCACCCGATCTGACCATCAGTTGACCTGCAATGCGCGTCGAGCCTGTGAAGGCGATGCAGTCTACGTCTTGGTGTTTCGCCAGCGCGTCGCCAGCTTCATGACCAAAACCCGTAACGACTTGGAAAACGCCTGTTGGTAAGCCCGCTCGAGAAGCAAGTTGACCTAGGAATATCGCGGTGAGAGAAGATTTTTCTGACGGTTTTAGAATCACGCTGTTACCAGCAGCTAAAGCAGGGCCAAGCTTCCAGCACGCAAGCCAAAGGGGGAAGTTCCACGGTACAACCGCAGCAACCACACCAATTGGTTGATGAGAAATAAAAGCGTGTACATCTTTTTCAGTTGGGGCAACTTCGCCGTATACTTTGTCGATTGCTTCTGCGTACCAGCGTAATGCACTCGCCGCACCAGGGATATCGGTAGAGAAGCTGTGAGAGATAGGCTTACCGGTATCAAGCGTTTCTAGCAGAGCCAATTCTTCTTTGTTTTGATCAATCAAGTCAGCAAACTGTTTAAGCACTGCTTTGCGATGAGCTGGGCTGCTCTCGCTCCACTGACCGGATTGAAATGCTTGGCGAGCGTATGAAACCGCGAGATCAACATCTTCATTTTGGCAACGGGCGATTTCGGTGAATATCTCATCTGTTGCTGGGTTAACTACCGGGATGGTTTGCCCTGTTAAAGCGGCACTGTATTCACCGTTAATGTACGCCCTGTTTTCGATGTTTAGATTGTTTTTTAGTTCAATCCATTGCTCTTGGGTTTTCATACGCTCTCCTTGTGATCACACAAGGCAAGCCCCCACTAAAATGTGGTTGGCGTATGCGCACTTATCATTCGACAAGCCTTGTCTGTGTGATTTGTAAATCGATGGGGCTTCGTCGTATCAATAATGTACGACTCGCCCGCTGTTATGACATGAGATTGCCCTTTATATTCCAGAGTGATTTCGCCCTCTAATACGGTGCCAATCTCTTCGCCTTCGTGTTTGATTTCTGCCGCACCAGTGGTTCCATAAGGTGCGTATTCCTCGATCAAGAATCCGATTACTTGATCTTTGTCGCCATTCGTTACCAGTTTCATGGACACCGTCTCGCTCCCGATTTCCACAAGATCTGACGGCTTGATGACTACTTTCACTTCATCGTTCGAAGGTTGTTCAAAAGTGAAAAACTCTGATAACGATAAAGAAAATACATTAACGATTTTTTGTAGTGAGCTGACCGACGGGCTCACTTTGCCATTTTCAATGGATGAGATTGCACTATGGGTAATACCAGCGCGCTCGGCTAGTTCCCTTTGTGACAATCCATGTTTTTTTCGTAACTGAACAATATTTTTACCAATCTCTTGATTGTCCATTCATACAGCTCCAAACGTTTAACGAGAGGTAGCCATCATAAATTCATTGAACAAAATTTGAGAGAAATGATTGGTTTTTGCTTCCCATTCTGGGTGCCACTGCACGCCAACGAAAAATTTTTGATTAGGAAGACTAAATGCTTCTACCAAGCCATCCGGGGCTTTAGCTTCTACTTGTAAGAGAGGAGCAAGCTGATCGACGCCTTGGTTGTGTAGTGTGTTCACTTCAAAGAAGGTGGTATTTTCCCAATGATTTTGCACCAGCCATTGTTCAAATAAGCTCTGCTTTTGAACTAGCACAGCGTGTGCTGGCGCGTATTTTTGTTCGAAATCTTCAACAGGCGCTTCACGATGGTCATTGAAGCCGGAGTCATGAACGGCTGGGTTTAACGAGCCACCAAGTGCGACATTCATCTCTTGAAAACCGCGGCAAATACCAAGGCACGGAATGTTTTGGTCAACCGCATGACGAATTAACGTGAATGAGAGCTCATCACGAGCTTCATCTTTGTAGCTCTCTTCGTGCGTTGCATTGTATCGATGTGGCGCAACGTTAGAGTGGCTGCCAGGAAAAAGAAAACCATCACATATGTCTAGGATGGTGGTTACGTCATCGCCCGACATGTCGGGAGCCAACATAATCGGTAGTCCTCCAAAATCCTTTATGGCGCGAAGGTAAAAGTCGTTGACCGCTTGTATCTGATAACCACCCAACTCTTTAGCGCAGCTAACCACACCAATGATGGGTTTGTGTGTATCTGCCATGATATGTCCATGTTCAATTTATTTAACACAAACCCTACAAACCATGTACAAAATTATCAACACAGATGACCATTATTATCGTCACAACGTGATCTGACGCACTTTTTAGGCTTCAAAACTGAATATTTATGCTCATTATATTGAACAAAACAAAACCAACTGTTACAAAATAGTTAACAGAAAGACATAAAAACCAGCCGTTAAACATCAAAAACACAGTGTAAGTGCATGTTTAAATTAAAAATAACCTAAAAAACAAACAACTCGTTCAGAGTGCTGTAATTTATTTGTTAATTTGGTTATTTCTAATTTCTACTCGTCAGGCTATTTGGAGAAGAAAATGGAATCGTATCTACAGGAAGTACAAAATTTTAAACAAAAATGGCCCGATATTGAATTTATCGATCTCATCTTTACCGATATAAATGCCACCCCAAGAGGAAAGCGCATCCCGATAGATGCTCTAGAAAAACTGAATAAAGGTGTTGCCCTCCCCCTTTCGACCATCACCCTAGATACCAAAGGTAACGTCGTTGAAACGGCCGGGTTGGGAGAAGATCTCGGAGAACCAGATAATCTCTGCTATCCAATCAGCGGCACCTTAATGCCGACGGCAAAAGAACAAGTTGGTCAGCTACTGCTTAGTATGATGGATGAAACCGGGCAGCACCCTAACCCACTGTTCATCCGAAACATTCTCGCTTCTATATTGCAAACACTGCATGCTAAAGACCAATATCCTTGTGTCGCGCTCGAGCTGGAGTTCTATTTAATAGACAAAACCCGCGGCGAAAATGGCGAACCATTAACGGCAATTAACCCCACGAAAAAAACTCGAGAAAAAGATACCGAGGTTTACGACCTTGATGGACTAGATGACTACGCTGATTTCTTGGCCGACCTTAATCGAATTGCATTAGAACAAGGTTTAAACACTTCCGGAGCCCTATCTGAATCGGCACCAGGGCAGTTCGAAATCAACTTCAACCATTCTAAAGATGTACTTCGAGCATGTGATGAAATCATCATCGCAAAACGCTTGATTCGCCAGGTCGCTCATCAGCACGGATTTGACGCCACATTTATGGCGAAACCTTTTAGTGAGCAAGCGGGTAATGGCATGCACATTCATCTCAGCTTGGTTGATACAGATGGTAACAACCACTTTAGCCAATCAGACGGTCAAGCGAGCGCCTTCTTCTATCAAACCATGGCAGCGATGCTGTCACAAACATCCGATGCCATGGCCCTAATCTGTCCTAACGTTAACTCTTACCGTCGCTTTGTTCCTGGCGCTTACGTCCCAACCAAAGCCGATTGGGGAGAAAACCACCGCGGTGTTGCGTTGCGTGTGCCTATCAGCGATAGCAAAAATCGCCGTATAGAGCATCGTATAGCAGGCGCTGACGTTAACCCATACATTCTCGCTGCAGTAGTACTTTCCGCAGTATTAGCGAGTGAAAGCTACACCAAAGATCAATGTCCACCGACTCTCAGTGATGATGCAATTGAGTTACCTCTGCGTATGTCAGAAGCTCTAGAGCGACTGGAGCACAGTGAGCTAGCTCAATACATCTCAAGAGATTTTATCGATTTGTATCTAGCTTGCAAACAGAGTGAACTCGCAGAATTTGAGCGAGCGATTACTCCATTGGAAATCGACTGGATGTTGCACTCGGCATAAACAAAGGAAATGAACTTTATGACTACGCAGACCAAGGCGCTGGATGCGCCTCTTAAAATCAACTCTCAACACATTATTGTTTCTTTAATCTCGGTTGCGACGTTTGTCTTTTTTACCACAATCGGTTTGAACCATGAGGAAGGCGAAGCCTACGGATGGATGAGTCTTTTACCAACGGCGTTGGTATTGGTCTTTGCGCTGACAACACACCGAACAGTGGAAGCCCTCTTTAGCGGCGCTATTGCCGGTGTTCTTCTGCTTAACCCAACTGAAGCGGTAGAACAGATTGTTGATATTTCCATGAGTGTAATGATGGATGAAACTATTGCTTGGATCATCCTCGTTTGTGGTTTGATGGGCGGCCTAATTGCTATTTTGGAGAAAGGCGGCAGTATCTTAAGCTTCTCCGACATGCTAGTCACGAAAGTAAAAAGCCGTAAGCAATCGATGCTGATGACCTTTGCTTTAGGTATTCTGATCTTTATCGACGATTATTTGAATGCGATTGCAATTTCTTCCTCAATGAAAAAAGTTACGGACGGCTACCAAATCTCGCGTGAAAAGCTCTCATATCTTGTGGATTCAACCGCCGCACCTATCTGTATCCTCGTACCGATTTCCACTTGGGCAATTTTCTTCAGTTCGTTGCTAGAAGCAAACGGAGTAGCAGAAGCGGGAGATGGTATCAAAGCATACATTGAAGCTATTCCATACATGGCTTACGGCTGGGTAACGCTGGTGATTGTTTTGCTGGTTGCAATGGAAAAGATCCCAGATCTAGGTGCGATGAAAAAGGCAGAAAAGCGTGCGAAGAATGGTCAAGTTCGTCCAGACGGTGCAACAGATGTCGACTTTGGTCCCGATGTATCTGCACATACCAACCCAACCATGGGCCTTGTCAACTTCTTGTTACCAATGATCGTACTTGTTGCCGCAAGTTGGTATTTTGGTATCGATCTACTTGCTGGTGTTTTCGTCGCGTTAATCTTTACTATTAGCTTTTACGGCGCACAAAAACTGATCTCGATGAACGACATGTTCGAAGCTGTTTATGATGGCATTAAAGTTATGCTACTGCCGCTTGCGACCGTTATTGGTGGTTTCATGTTGAAATCGGTCAACGACTCATTGGGCGTCACGCAGTATGTCATTGAGACCGTCAGCCCTTACCTGTCAGCGTCTTACTTCCCTGCGATTATCTTTATGATTACGGGCGCGTTGGTATTTGCAACGGCATCGTCTTGGGGAACGTTTGCAGTAGCGATGCCAATTGTTCTACCTTTGGGCGAACAGCTTGGTGTGCCTCTACACTTAACCGTTGCAGCGCTGCTTTCAGCATCAGCGGCAGGGAGCCACTCTTGTTTCTTTAGTGACTCAACCGTGTTATCTGCACAAGGTTCAGGCTGTACAGCAATGCAACACGCAACCACACAGTTTCCTTATGCGTTGATTGGTATTGTTGCAACCGCGATTTTCTTCTTCATCATCGGTTAGCCCCTTTATCTAATTGCAAAACCCTGCTCAAAAATAGCGGGGTTTTGTTCTATCAAGTCAAATGATCCTCTTAAAACTACTTTACGCCCGTTCAGTATAAAAATACTCAAAGATATACAACTGCACTCAATAAGGGTTTGGTAAACCTAATATTTTTGGTTTACGCTTAGCGAAGCGTTTATTGTGCAGCAAGGCAGCTTTTGAGTAACTAAAATGCCGCCTTAATACAGTGTTAACGGTTGGAGAGACATGAAAAAGTTAGCCCATGAGATATGGATATTTGATGGAGATCCCGTCCAATTTTTAGGACTCCCATACACCACTCGTATGACTATTGTTAGGCTTTCTGATGGTGGCCTTTGGATTCATAGTCCAATTAAGTTATCAAATTCGATTAGAGAGCAAATCAACAATCTAGGCCAAGTGAAATACTTAATCGCTCCTAATCATTTACACCACTTGTTCTTATCTGAATGGGTATTTGCCTATCCTAGCGCAGAAGTTTATGGCACAGATGAAGTCATTAAGAAGTGCCGTGATATACACTTTCACGCTTCACTTAACCAAGGCGGTAATGCTTGGAACTCTGAGGTTGAACAAGAACTATTTTCTGGCTCTCCATTAATGGAAGAGTGTGTGTTTTATCATCGACTTTCAAAGACCTTAATTGTTACTGACCTCGTCGAGAATTTTTCTGGCCAGGACTTTAACTACTGGCAGCGGTTTGTGGCTAAAGGGGCCGGTATTCTTGCTCCGAATGGAAAAATGCCTTTGGATTGGCGCCTAAGTTTTATGTTTAGCAAACAAGAGGCTCGAAAACACTTAAATAAATTGCTGTCTTGGAAACCTAATATATTGGTTATGGCTCACGGTGAAATCGTCCTTGATAATGCAGACGAGTTCTTACAGCGCTCTTTTAAGTGGCTAGTATGAGACAACATTGAAAACTCACACAACAGAATAGACAAGAAGCTATTTTAAAACATTAGGCCCTTTTAGCTTAGTCTTAGGGACGAATTTACAGCACTACACGTTATGTTTAACGATAAGCTCCCCTATTCCTCTTAATTGAGCATTATGCAGCAATTTAAAATTCCGTTAGAATTGCACTTCAAAAACTTCAATGCGAAGAATTCTGGACATTGATACGGACATAAGTTCAAGAGTTAACATAACGCAATAGCAATCTCTTACTAATTATTTTGCATCGAGACATTGGCATACTCCCGAAACAAACCCTTCTACTCTAAAGGTTTTGTTAATAACAGTTGCCATGCTTGTTAGTTATTCTCGTTGAACTCAGTATCTTGAAGTTGTTTGAATATATAAATTTAAAAAAAAGAGACATAAGATGCACAAAAAACTCATCATTCTAAGCTTGCCTATTCTATTAGCTGCATGTGCGGCACCAAAGTATACGGTAGAAACAATCTCGAAAGAAAATCAGAGCAAGGAAATCACCATCGTAAAAGACAACGCCACGCGAGATGTTTTCTTAGATTCGATGCAAGACTGGTGTTTGGATACCGCCCATAAATGCACAGTCGTAAGCGACGGCACGCCTCCTGTTAGCTCTGAGCTAACACTTACTTACGTATCACGCTGGAGCTGGGATTTTAGAACATTTATCGCTGATGCTCAGATCAAAGCCTACAAAAATAACGAAAAAGTAGGACAAGTTGAATTTAAAGCACCAAACAGCGCGAATCCAGATAAATGGGGTAAAGACAACAAACGAATCATTTCGATGATGGATCTGTTATTCGGTAAACAAACCGTGAGTGAGGCTCAATCCAAGATTAAGCTGGGCGAAATGTAATGAGCCGAACAATTGCCCATTTAACAAGCATCATATATTTGTAGAGAAAGATAGGAATGTTTAAGTGACTGAAGTCAAAACCATTGGGCTTTTCTTTATAACCGCCATTGCAGAAATATTAGGCTGCTACTTACCTTATCTCTGGTTAAAGGAAGATAAGTCAGTTTGGCTTTTGGTACCAGCAGCGCTATGCCTTGCTATGTTTGCTTGGCTTCTATCTTTACATCCTACCGCAACTGGCAGAGTTTATGCCGCTTACGGTGGTGTCTATATTTTTGTCGCAATTCTATGGTTGTGGTGTATCGACGGCGTTCGACCAACGCTCTGGGACATAGTGGGGGTTTCTGTCGCTATGCTTGGCATGTCAATCATCATGTTTTCACCCAGAGCATCCTAAACGTAACCGAGGGAAACCCTTACGCTTAGTATTTTGGCTATGTGCTAGATTTATTGATTAATAACATTATGACGTAATTGCTACATAGCCAAAGTACGCTTGGGCTTCACCCCAAAACAGCGCTATTTATAGGAGATACTAATGAACCATGCAGTGAAGGCAAGATTTGATGAGTATCCAAAACATGTGCGTATTCGGATAGAAGAGCTACGAAATATCGTCTTAACTATCGCTTCTGAATTAAAACTGGGGGAAGTTGAAGAATCTCTAAAATGGGGAGAGCCAAGCTACAGTGTGAAAACAGGTAGCCCGGTAAGGATGGATTGGAAACAGAAAACGCCTAGTCGTTATTATCTGTTCTTTAATTGCCAAACTAAGCTCGTCGACACATTCCGCGAACTGTATAGTGACTCACTTGAGTTTCAGGGTAATCGAGCAATAATTCTATCTTTATCAGCACCTTTGCCAGAAGCTTCAATCAAGACCTGTTTAGAATTAGCATTAACCTATCAAAAGCGAAAGAACTTACCTCTTTTAGGTATGTAAGATCGCTTAATAAAACTATTTACGGCCGATTAACCATATTCAACTACTCTACCTTTGTATCCTTTTTAATGCTTCCGCAGTAAAGTTTTAGATTAAGTGGTCACGTTAATAGCGCCGTAACCAAACTAGTAATATCGAAATAAAGAAGAGTTTATGAAATCAAAAATCTTGTTCTTACTTATGATTGGAGCTCATTTCAATGCTTTTTCAGCGACGAACTATCAAGTCAATGTGGTAGTAACAGAGCCTCAATCAACATTCATTTTTCCGACTTTTGAAATATCCTCTAAAGGAAAAAGCAAAACCAGTTTTGTCGACGGCTGCACGTACTTAGGGACCCTTTCAGAACCGAGCAAAAATAGTATACAGCTTGAAGCTACCATGTCATGCAACCAAGATGGCTCTACGTCAAGGATGGAAATGCCGGTATTTGTGCTCAACTCCGAGGGTCAAAGCGCGAGTTATGATCTTGTAGAAAACGGGATCGTGATGTGGAAATATTCTGTAGAAGTTAAGCCGTCACTTAAAAAGTGATATATCAGAAATACTAAAGTAACAATCAGCACTATTAACCGCCGTTTAAGTGTAATAGGTATATTCTTTACGACTTAATGACGTTACTTGTTGCCGCAAGTCTCCAACTCATGTACAAAGCAGCCCTAATTTTAATAGGAGCTAAGTGGCATGAATTTAATTGTACGTCAGGTAACTTTAGGTGATGCTGAAGGCATTACAAACGTCCTCAACCCCATCATTATTGAAGGTTTATACACTGTATTAGATACGCCTTTCACACCTGAAGAAGAAAAAGAGTTCATTACTCATTTCCCAGAACGGGGCGTGTTTACAGTCGCTTTATCCGAAAATAGCTCACAAGTCATAGGTTTCCAAAATATCGAGCCATTTGCACAATATACAAAAGCTTTTGACCATGTTGGCATAATTGGTACGTTTGTTAGTGACGGTGCTCGTGGCCAAGGTGTGTCTAAACAGCTTTTCAAATCGACATTCGAAGTAGCCAAACAAAAGGGTTACGAAAAACTATTTGCGTACGTTCGCGGCGATAATGAGCGAGCGTTATCAGCCTATCTCAAACAAGGCTTCGAAATCGTAGGGACCGCGAAGAAGCATGCAAAAGTTCGTGGGAAATACGTAGACGAAGTCCTCATTGAGAAGTTTTTGTAGGTGTTAAGTCGCTAAACACTAAGCACGCATATAAGAACATTTGAACCAAGACTCAATTTCCGTCGTAGAAATCTCTTTTCTAAAATAGGTTATTTGAAATGAAACTGACCTCGGAAACTGAGTCAAGAATAATAGAAATGGCATGGGAAGACCGCACCCCATTTGAGGCTATCGAATTTCAATTTGGTTTGAATGAATCCGACGTGATTCAGTTTATGCGTAGCCGGCTCAAATCAAGTAGCTTTAAATTGTGGCGTAAAAGGGTTTCGGGGCGCAATACAAAACACAACAAGCTACGAAACTCAGACATCATTAGAGGTTATTGCCCAACTCAATATAAGCCGCGATAGCGAACTGCACTTGGCATAAATTTTTATTACGAATCGCAACATTTATCGCCCTACCTTTGAACCAACTTCATGATTGGAGGGGAATAGTCACCACTTAATTCAACCTAGGTGTTTCAGGGCGATAATAAATTCAATGGGAGTCATCTTAACGTCCTCAGTCGCCATCAAACTAATGATTCCACAGAAAAGATTGATACAAAACGCCCACTAAAAGTAACTCAGATTAAGGCGTCATTTAATCCGTGTATCAATCTCTTTTACCTTCTGTTTAGGCACTAGAATCACTAACCTTCTATTTTATCTTTGAAGGCACAGATAAAAAGCTGCATGATTAAAAAGGAAAAATAGCGGATAACGGTTTAACAAGCACTCGGAGCTTGGAGGCAATTTTGAACAAATTACTTATGATGTTTGCGTTGGTTTCTTTACCTTGCTTGGCTTCTGATGATGTTGAAGATCCCTGCAAAGTAAAAGGCGGGGGCGTTATGGCTGGTTATCAGTGTGTAGAAAAGAAGATGGAATCTGCAGATAAAGAGCTTAACGAAAGTTACAAGGAAGCAATCGCTAGAATAGGTGAGGAAGAAAAAGCACTAAGGAAAACATGGTCTCAGACCGAACTGGTAGAGCCATTTCGAAAGGCCCAAAGAGCTTGGCTAAAATACAGAGACGCCGAATGTGAATTTACGGGCCTGTCTTCCACACCCTCACCCTGGCAAGGTGTCCAGATTGAAGAGTGTAAGTTAAGAATGACGTTAGAACGCGTCGAGTACTTCAATGGAGTATACGTAGGCTAAACGGATTACATCTAACAAAGCACTTCAATAAGATTCGCAACTCTTGGCAATTTCAGTTTAAATGTACTCGGTGTTTAAGATGCAAACGTTCAGGTTGAGTGGTCGCTCCGCTTACTACTTAACCCTGCGTTGTGCGTAAAGCTAATATGGGTGTGAAATAATTATGGAAAAAGACGATTTAGTTGGGCTAGTAGTTAAGTATTTCGAGAAAATAGATGCCGGTGATCCTAGCTATCTGGATCTATTCTCAGAGGATGTTGATTTTTTCTTTCCTAAATTTGGGCAAGCGAAAGGAAAGAGTGCCTTAGTGGAGTTTGGCAATAGGATTGGTAGCTCGTTGATTAGTATCTGGCACGACATAGACGGCTTTCAAATAACGACTGCTGGAAACAAGGTCATTGTTGAAGGACAGGAAGGCGGCGTAATGAGTGATGGTACCTCTTGGCCGGACAACAAAGTTTCCACAGGGCGTTTTTGTAGTGTATTTGAGTTTGAAGGAAAAATGATAAGTCGTATGTTTGTGTACGTAGACCCTGACTTCCCGAGTCGAGATTTTGAGAGAATTTCCGTGCTGTCAGGCGAGAGCAACGTGCGACAAACTGTTCAAGCCTGAATACTACCGCTACCGCATAGCATCTTTGTTATGCGGTAGTATTCGTAGTTAAGGTGTGTTAAGGGCTTTGATATCGCTTTACTCACACCTTATCAGTGCGTTAGCTATATTCCCTTACTGATAGAAATGCTACTTTCTTCAATCGTCCTGTATTATGATAATGAAAAAGATTGCACTAATTTTAAAATTAAAATGAACCAAAAATTTTTTCTAAAACTACTCCCTGTCCCTTTTCTTCTAACCGGTTGCCAGTCTACGCAAAGCCAGCTTCAGCCTATACCTGAAAACGTATTATCAAACCTATCGACTCAATGGGCAGTGGTAGAGGCCTGTTTTCACTCCGATGCTTATAGCTTAGAGCAATCCGTAAACTATCGAGAGGCCATTAACTATTCTTTTTCTACTTGGCTAGTCGATCAGTCCGATATCGATCAGTCTGTAAATGAAGCTCGTGTAGCGTTATCAGAATATCAGTCTCAGAATGATGGTTTAGGAACAACATGTAAGGATTGGCACCTACCCTTAGAATCTGGGTTGCGAGAAGTTAACAATCACAAGAATCAAGTGGCGATAAACCAGCAGCGAGCACATGAAATACATAAAGCAAACGCTTCTAAACCTGTGACGTATTCAACACCAGCATCTACTTCGACTAGTAATGTTGTTCACTGTTACAAATTGGAAGACGTTAGCTTGAATAAGAACATTCAAACCTTTAATGGAATGATATGCCCTATAGGCTGGCTTAAATATTATGGCTATTAATGTATTTGATTAATACAGTACTTAAGAATGAACTCTAAGTTTAATTTTTAGTTCAAGATTGGGTTTCTTGTTTACAATGTTATGTTTCCAGTTGGATTACCGTATTCGAATAGATTGACGAAGTTAATCAATATATGTGTATTGATGCTTACTTTTTATCGAGTTATCTTTGTTTGATAGCCATTAAAACGAGTAAGGAAACAAAGTGACTGTGTTAACAAAAGGCATACACCACGTAGGTTTAACCGTATCTAACCTAGAAGCAAGCGCGAAGTTTTTCACTGAACAATTAGGTTGGAGTGAAGTAAAAAGAAATCCAGGCTACCCGGCAATATTTGTGAGTGATGGGCATATCATGCTTACACTATGGGCGGCTAAGGCTGATGCCGCCACTCCATTTGACAGAAAAACGAATATTGGTTTGCATCACTTAGCTTTACTCGTAGAGACTGAGAAGCAACTCTATGAGTTGCGTGATCAATTTATGGCGTCGGGAATCGAAATTGAGTTTGGTCCCGAGCTTGTTAAAACAGGACCCGCAAAACATTTAATGTGTTACGACCCAAGTGGTATTAGGGTTGAGTTTTTCTGGGCGGGCTCATAAAACAAACATAACAAAGTTTTATAATAGGGATTTGGTACACATGGCATTGTTAGTTTGCACCGCCTTTGGTGTTTAAGGTGCTCAGCAGAAGCTTGCGTATTGAATGCCCCTCCCCTCCTACTACACATTTTGCGACTTACGAGTAAGTCCAAAAGGATAAATGTTATGTATAAAATCGGCGTTGTTTTATTTGATGATTTCACGGATGTCGATTTCTTTCTTATGTATGACTTGCTAGGGCGCACAACCGACAGTTGGACAGTAAGTATACTTGGAACTAAATCTGAACATCATTCCCACCTCGGTATGAAAGTTAAAACAGACGGACACCTTTCTGAGGTGACGAATCAAGATGTCGTTCTTATTACAAGCGGCAAACGGGGTATTCCAGCCGCTTTAAAAGATGCTGAATTTATGTCAGCGTTGAATCTTGATCCAAATAGGCAGCTAATAGGTTCGATTTGTGCGGGATCATTCATCCTCCATGAACTCGGTTTACTAGAAGGCAAGCGATTAACAACAAACCCAGATGCAAAGGCTGTTCTACAAAGTATGGGAGGAGATGTTCAGGATCTGCCTCTCGTGATAGACGGTAATGTAGCGACGGCCGGTGGCTGCCTTTCACTGATGTATCTAATTGGTTGGTTAACAGAGCGGCTATTTGACTCAAACAAACGAAAAGCTATACAAAATCAATTGATACCTGCTGGGCAATTAGAGCTGTTTGAAGAGCTTATTGCCACAACTATTCAATCAGCAGAGTTAGCAAGCTCGGATAACAAGGCGTTAAATAATCATTCATAACATGTGGTGTTTTACATTACGTTAGTTTTAGTGTTTAGGGTAAGTCACACACCAGTCTTGTGTGACTTACCCTTGAACATAACGCCACTTGGGGAAATTAACTTACAGGGAGTAAATCAATTGGTAAAAATGTACGGTTCTGAAGAGACAAGAGCGTTTTGCTGTAATTGTAAAGAAGTAACGCTACATCGGTACGAAAGCTTCTCTAAAGCACAGGAAAAGACCGAGAAAAAAGCTAAAGGTTTCTTCTCTGGTCTATTTGCAGCAATAATTGGCTCATTAATGGAAGGCGAAGCGACTGGTGACTACAAATGTACAATATGCGGCACTAATCTTCACACGCCAGATAATTTAGATTAGTAGTCAGTGTCTCTAGTGCCACAGCAAGTGGCACGCAACACAATTTATAGACGGCTCTAGTGGGTTTGAAGCGTATGCACCTTATGCATTGGCATTTAGGGTTTTGAGGTTGTGTTGCGGATCAGGTAGTGCGCTTTTATCTTTAACAAGGGGCTAACGCAGAGCAAAAACAAGGACAAGAAAAGAAGTAGTTTTATTTGAGTATTAATGAATTACAGACACAAAAAAGCCCACCAAAAGGTGGGCTTTTCTAAAATTTGGTGGGTCCAGGCGAACTCGAATCGCCGACCCCTACCATGTCAAGGTAGTACTCTAACCAACTGAGCTACGGACCCAAATTTTTATGTTCCTAACCATTCAATTCAGAATGGTGCGTCCGAGTGGACTCGAACCACCGACCCCCGCCATGTCAAGGCGATACTCTAACCAGCTGAGCTACGGACGCTTTTCTCTGGAACGACGAGGATATTAGCTATAAGCGAACGACGGTGCAAGCACAAATTTACCAACTTTGAACCGTTTGGCGAAAATGTAAACTCAACACGCGTTTTCAGATGATTTTATCGACAAGGACTGAGCCTGCAGGGTTTAAAAGTGTGATCTATATAACTTTTATTATCTCACTTAATTGTCGTAAGGCACTTCACTGAGCATCCAAATCTGTAAGGTTTGCGATACCTTAGGGCAAGTGCCGAACAAAATCTGATATTTAGGTTTAAATGGTTCGCTGATATAGGTTGTACGGATCAACTCTCCTGTTTTGACGTCTACTTGAGTGCTCACCCTGCCTTTGAAGTTTTGAAATATGACAAACTGCTCACTGTGGTAAACCATTTGCTCTCGGTAAAACAAGAAATGATCTTGGGGTGTCTCTGTCAATTCACACTCCAGTGGTTTCAAATTAGGTATCGCACTAACATTCGATGCGATGAACAACGCCGATAAAATCCATCCGTATCGCATATGGCTGCCCTATTCTGCCCTCTTTTTCAAAGTATAGGCCCTGCCTTGATGACTGATACAAAAAAGGCTTTGATCATCTCTAATCAAAGCCCCTTGTTTCTGCTGGTTAATTGTCGTGTTTAGTCGTCCGCCTCAAACACAACGTTATAATTTTCGGTGTATGTACAATTCGGCTGACGGCTACAAGTAAAGAAACGTCTCCCTTTGAACTCACCTTGGCTTGCGGTTTTAATGATCATCGGACTGCCGCATTTTTTACAAAAACGCACTTCTTTATCGGGCTCAATCAAATCAATGTGTGCCGCAAGCAAACGACGTAATCGCCCAACTTGATAACTGTGCTTTATCGAAGCGCCAATTAAAGGCAGGTTGGCCGTCTTACAAACATGAATCAATAACTTTTGTCTTTCTATCTTACCCTTGTTTAGCTCCTGCCCATTATCCAATTCAACGATAACGCGCGGCTCTAGTGTCCTTGGGTCACAAATAACGTAATCAAAATAGCTTCGAGATATACGGTTGTTCGCGACAAAAAACTGCTTCTTATTTTTGATTTCTTTTGGCGTAACCAAACTGGACATGTTTACTTTCGCGAATACTACGGCATGCTCCCCTACCGCCGCTCTTAACGCATTATAGAACGCACCCTCTTGACCTCTGAGCAGAGGGCCTTTCGAGCGATAAGGATAATCACGCGTGTCATCGTGCTTAATCACGTACTTTTGAATAACAAAGAAGAATAAAACCAGAAGAACAACAATGATAAAAATGTTGGTCATAAATAAAGTGCATCCAAAACAACTCGTTGCTCAAAGCGTAAATGGAAATGTTATGCAGAGCAACAAAACCTCGCAATTTTGAGGCGCCACGACGATAGCGAGAAACAGAAAATTTTGCTCACCAATAAAAACGAGCCAATCACACACTTGGATTGGCTCGTTTAAATTTTGTTAATACATTATGTATGCTAAGAATCAACTATTAGCGTCTGGCTGATTCTCTGGCATCGCATCAATAAAAGCTGGCAGTTGATTGCATGACTGCACAACAGCGTTAATGGTTGGATAAAGAGAGGTATCTACACCAAAGCGTTGTGCGTTATAAAATTGTGGTACCAGACAAATATCGACAATAGATGGCGAGCTTGTCAGGCTAAACTTGCAATCACCATTTAGTTTACGATGCTTCTGAAGTTTCTCTTCTAATGCTGTAAAACCTTTGTGGATCCAGTGATGAATCCAAGCGACTTTGCGCTCTGGTTCGCAAGCTAGCTCCCCCTCTAAATACTGTAGAACTCTTAAGTTATTCAGGGGATGAATCTCCATTGCAATATCCTGAGCCAAAGCTAGCGCTTGGTATCGAAGCGGCGTTTGCTTGGGGATCACAGTGACATCCGGGTAGTGTTCTTCTAAGTATTGAATGATCGCCAGTGACTGGGTTAACTGAACCTCCCCATCCACCAGCAAAGGAACCAGTTCAGAAGCGTTTAACTCATGGTACTCGTCACTGTGTTGTTCGCCACCATTGCGCACCAAGTGTACCGATTTTGAATCATACGATAACTCTTTAAGATTCAAGCAAATACGCACACGATACGCCGCCGATGATCGCCAGTATCCGTATAAAATCATGCTATCGCTCATATCGTCTCCCAACCAGCATTGTTAGTGCTTGAGATATTGGCTAACTTGTTGGTCAATCGAGCCGAATATGTTGTTGCCATCCGCATCGAACATTTCCAATCTGATTGAATCTCCAAACGACATGAAGTTAGTCGACGGCTTACCATCACGAATGGTTTCAATCATGCGAACTTCCGCGATACATGAATAGCCAACGCCACCTTCTTCAATAGAAGTGCCATGTTCCGTTCCCTGCTTGTTGGATACCGTACCTGAGCCTATAATCGCCCCAGCAGATAGCGGGCGCGTTTTAGTCGCGTGAATAATTAAGTCTGCGAAATCAAACGTCATATCGATACCTGCATTCGGGCGACCAAACGGCTTGTGGTTGTAGGTCGAGACCAATGGTAAATGCACTTTGTTTTCGTACCACGCATCGCCTAGTTCGTCTGGTGTTACTGCCACAGGAGAAAACGCAGAAGAAGGTTTAGATTGGAAAAAACCAAACCCTTTAGCTAATTCTGCGGGAATTAGCCCACGCAGTGAGACATCATTCACCAGCATGATCAAACGAATCGACTCCTGAGCCTCTGCAACACTCGCGCCCATTGGTACGTCACCAGTTACCACAGCAACTTCACCTTCGAAATCAATACCCCATTCATCACTCGCAAACTCGATGTTGTCACAAGGTCCAATAAAGGCATCAGAGCCTCCTTGGTACATCAACGGGTCCGTCCAAAAACTCTCTGGCATTTCAGCGCCGCGAGCTTTTCGAACCAACTCAACGTGGTTTACGTAAGCACTGCCATCAGCCCACTGATAAGCGCGAGGAAGCGGCGACTCACAGTAGTGCGCTTCAAACTCTTCATACCCTGCAACCGTGCCATTGTTCAGTGCAACGTATAGCTCTTCCAGTTGTGGTGCTAGCGTATCCCAGTTATCAAGCGCCACCTGCATCGTCGGTGCTAAGTTCATAGGGTGGAAAATTTCTGTCGCAGGTACGCAGCGCGTTAAGTCTTTGCTCACGACCATCAACAAACCGTCACGAGTGCCATTTTTCTTGGTTGCTAATTTCATCCTTGCCTCTTACTTCTCTTGCCAGCTATAGACGTATTCTTTGTTTTCTACTTTTTCCAGCTCATCCGAAAACTGAAGTGCGTGACGCGTATCAATCATGACCGCGACTTCGTCGGCAAAAGTCTTCTTATGCTCTCGCCCTGCCTTGAAAGCTTTCGGGTGAGGGCCATGTGTAAAACCTGCTGGATGGAATGTCACCATACCCGCTTCAATGTTGTCACGACTAAAGAAGTCACCTGCATGGTAGAACAAGACTTCGTCATAATCGTCATTGTTGTGGTAGAACGGTACTTTGAGCGCTCCAGGATCACTTTCAATTGGACGAGGAACGAAGGTGCACACCACAAATCCTGATCCTACAAATGTAGTATGTGCAGAAGGCGGTAAATGGTAACGATGTGACATAAGTGGACGAATATCACGCCAGTTCACTTTTACTACCGCCAAATCACCATGCCACCCAATCGCATCCAGCGGGTTGAATGGGTAAGTGATAACACTGACTTTATCGTGGCGTTTCACCTGAACCTGTGTTTGATTCTCAGAATATTGAGCACGGAACTGATCGTTGATCGACGGCGTTTCTAAAACCGCTGGATCAAACACCGCGTGGTTTCCAACCATGCCTTTTTCGGGCAATGTATAGGCCGCATCGGTGTTTTCAATCATCAGAATGAACATCGGCTCGCTTGGTTCTAAACGCCAGCTCGTTGAGCGCGGGATCATGACATAATCCCCTTCACTTACTTTCAAATGACCATAATCACAGTAGAGATCTGCCGTACCTTGGTGGATGAATAGCAGTTCGTCGCCATCCGCGTTTCTCACCAAGAAGTCCATTTTTTCATCCATACGCCAAACACGAACTTTACAATTCGCGTTGTGTAATAGATGCGGGACTGCCCAAGGGGTAATATGGCTGGCTTTCTCGACTAGATTAAAATCAAATGCTCGTGGACGTAGCTCGCCTTCCCACTCAGACCACCCCGTTGGGGCATGTTGATGATGAAAATGTGTTGCGGGGCCGAAGAAGCCACTTCGACCTGCCTCACGTTCATAAATTGCCTCTTCCGGGAAGTCAGCATGCGCTTGTTTAGAGCACACTCCCTCCCGGTGAGGGAATGTGATCCATTTATGCATCGCTCAATACTCCTCGTCGAATTTGGTCTTCTTCTATCGACTCAAACAACGCTTTAAAGTTACCCTCGCCAAAGCCTTCATTGCCTTTACGTTGGATGATTTCGAAGAACACAGGGCCGATAACGGTTTGAGTAAAGATTTGTAGCAAGATGCCATCTTTCGTTGGCGCACCATCAATAAGAATCTGCAAATCACGAAGCTTGCTTACATCTTCACCATGGCCTTCAACACGCTGATCGACTTTCTCGTAGTAAGTATCTGGCGTTGGCATAAAGTCCATGCCGCGCTCACGCAATGTTTTGACCGTTTCGTAGATGTCGTCTGTGGTCAATGCGATGTGTTGAATACCTTCGCCATTGTATTCACGGATAAACTCTTCAATCTGCGATTTATCATCTGACGACTCATTGATAGGAATTCGGATTTTGCCGCAAGGTGCGGTCATCGCACGGCTGACAAGACCAGTCAGCTTACCTTCGATATCGAAATAACGAATTTCGCGGAAGTTACCAATGCGCTCATAGAAACCTGACCAGACATCCATGTTGCCTTGCTTAACGTTGTGCGTTAAGTGGTCGATTTCGTAAAGACCAACATTCGCTTTTGATAAACGCTCATCAGCATCATCATAAAAACGAAAATCGACATCATAAATGCTCTGCTTTCCATAACGATCGACAAAATAAAGCAAGCTTTCACCGATGCCATAAATAGCAGGAATGCTAAGCTCCATCGGCCCAATTTCCGTTTTATATTCTTTACCGCCATTCTCTAACGCATGCGCCAGAGCAACGGTGGCGTCTTTCACACGAAATGCCATGCCACAAACCGACGGACCGTGAACTTTGGCGAATCCCTCAGCTTGGCTATGCGGCTGCGCATTCACAATAAAGCTAATGTCACCTTGTCGATATAACCACGCTTCTTTTGAGCGATGCTTTGCAATCTCCGCAAAACCTAACGATATAAACAGATCTTTAAGCTGTTGAATGCCTTTGTTGTCAGCAGCGGTATATTCAACAAACTCAAATCCGTCTGTTCCTAGTGGGTTATATGCATCAACCATGACTTTCTCCTTGTCTCAGTAGCTTTTGTTTGGACTTATTTTTCTAACTTGGCGCAGGTCTTGAGAAATTGGAATACGTGGGGAGAAATCTTTATCTTGGCGATTTTTACGCATAATTGTAAAATATATGTTACACATAGAGAGCCCGTCGAACCCACTTTCGTAAACATCAAACAAACTGCTTATTTTCAATATATTAGATTGATATTTTCGGCTTTACGCCACCACATAAAATGTAAACAAGTTGTTACTTTGGCATTTTATCTTGGCAACGTAGCTCAAAAAGCAAAAGGGGATGGAAAGTCTATTGCACCCTATCTCTATCCGATTTATTCATTTGATCCTGCAAAACATCAAAAGTAATGTTTCGTGACGCTTCATACAGTTCGAAAGGCTCATCGGTCAGAATCGTGTCATGGATACCCCTTTATTGATTCACCTCAGTTTTATTCAAAAGTAACTGTGCCATAAGTGGTGCTCTGTTCCCTATCGAGCCGAGCCACAAGGCTTCACGCTCGATCAGAAAAAGAGACATCTAATGACACACATCAATCAAGAACGCTTAGTTGAACACTTTTGCCAACTAGTACGTATCGACAGCGAATCAAAAAACGAAAAACAAATTGCAGAAACACTGGCAGAACAGCTAGGCGAGCTAGGCTTTACCGTACGCAAACTTCCAGTACCTGAGCACATTTCTAACGGTTTTAACGTGTACGCCCGTTTAGACGGCAAAAAAGACGGCTCTATTCTAATGAGCTGTCATATGGATACGGTCACTCCAGGTATTGGCATTGAGCCACTCATCGAAGACGGCGTTATCCGTTCAAAAGGCAATACGATTCTTGGTGGCGATGATAAATCTGGTATTGCTGCCATCATGGAAGCCGTTCGTTGTATTCAAGCGGAAAACCGTGAGCACAAAACGTTAGAACTTGCTTTCACCGTGTATGAAGAAGGCGGTTTATTCGGTTCACAATACTTCGATATGTCACACGTCACTTCAACGGAAGCAATCGTGTTAGATACGGGTGGCCCTATTGGCACCATTGTGACCGCAGCCCCAGGCCAGCAAAAGATCATGGCAAAAATCAAAGGTCGACCAGCACACGCAGGGCTTGCGCCAGAAGAAGGCATCAGTGCGATCATGGTGGCGGCAGATGCCATCAACCAAATGAAGCTGCTTCGAATCGACGAAGAAACGACAGCCAACATCGGTATGGTTAACGGCGGTCAGGCCACAAACATTGTTATGCCTGAATTAAAAATCGTGGCAGAAGCACGCTCCCTGAATGGCGATAAACTAGATGCTCAGGTCAATCATATGATCTCAACATTAGAGTCTGTCTGTAAAAAACACGGTGCAGAAGTCGAAATTGAATCTAGCCGAGCCTACGACGCTTTTGTTATTGAAGAAAACCACCCACACGTAAACGCTATAAAAGCAGCGTTTTCAGAGTTGGGCATTGACGCCTTCACAAAAGGCACTGGCGGCGGTAGCGATGCCAACAACTTTAACAAGAAAGGTCTCACAACTGTCAACCTTTCAACTGGCATGGCAAAAGTACACACGACAGAAGAGTTTATCGCGGTAAGTGATATGGTCAAAATCACTGAGTTCGTGAAACATTTCCTAGTCAGTTAACGTCGTGCCTTTTGAAGAGCAGACTGACTATCTTCCCCTTCTAGCCTGTGCTTGAAGGGGATTTTAATTTGTATCGAAGCAAAATTACTTCCCGTCATGCCAACTTGATATCAGATCTTCAAAGAAATTCCCCTAGCTCACTTTTTGAGACCAGACAGCTCAACACCCGACACCCTGTTACAGTAATGTTAAAACTCGATTGTGCAGACAATTTATACAATATACATTTTTGGCATCTTTCAGGATGAAAAGAGTGAGACAAGGATGAAATTACCTAAGTTGCTTTTATTAGCGTCGATGATGAGTCCAATACTGGCAACATCAAGCTATGCCGCACCGTATCCCGCAGGTGTGACCCTCGATGAGATACAAGAAATTACGCTAAACAATGGAGCTGAAGTTACTTCTATTGACCCAGCCAAGCAAGCCGCAGAGCCCGCTTTTAATCTCGGTCGAGACCTGTTTGAAGGTCTGGTCATTCAAGATAAGCAAGGTAAAACCATTCCTGGTGTTGCTGAGTCTTGGTCAGTCAATGACAACAATACGGTTTATACCTTCCACTTACGTGATGCAAAATGGTCAAATGGCGAAACGGTCACTGCACAAGATTTTGTCTACAGCTGGCAACGCTTACTGAATCCAAGCACTGCTTCACCCTACGCTTGGTTTGCGGCCATTCCAAAGATCGAAAACTCGCAAGCGATTATGAAGGGCGACGCCGCACCCGAGTCTTTGGGCGTGAAGGCGCTGGATGAAAAAACGTTCCAGGTAACACTAGAAGAGCCTATTCCCTTCTTTACGAAACTATTAAGTCATCCAGTGCTTGCCCCCGTTCATAAAGCGACCATTGAAAAACATGGCAACCGTTGGACCCAGCCAGAACATATAGTTACAAATGGTGCGTTTACTGTCTCTGAATGGAAAGTTAACGAAAAACTGGTGATGGTTAAAAATCCACATTATTGGGACGCAAGCAATGTAGTGCTGGAAAAAGTCACCTGGCTACCAATTGGTGATGCAAACGTAGTGCTAAACCGCTACCTAGCTGGTGAGATAGACCAAGCGGTTTCCATTCCTGCCGCTCAGAAGAAAAAGTTAATTCAACAACGCCCACAAGAAGTGGCAAGCACCAGTGCGTCTCTTGGCTCCACATTCTATTACCTCAACACTCAACAAGGGCCAACAAAAGACGTGCGAGTTCGTAAAGCCCTCTCATATGCCATTGACCGTCAACTGTTAACGAGTGCTATTTTGAGAAACGGTGGGGTTCCAATGTATACCCTTGTGCCACCTCAAACAGATGGTTTTAAATCTCACACTCCTGAGTTCGCAACTTGGAACCGCCATAAACGTATCGAAAAAGCGCAGCAATTACTGTCAGAAGCTGGATACGATAAAAGCAATCCGCTTAAGTTAACGTTTACCGTACCAACTTTCTCGATGGACGTAAAAATGGCAACCACCATGGCAGGCATGTGGAAAAGCCGATTGGGTGCGCAAGTCACGATAAAACAGCTAGAACCGAAAGTGTTCTACGCACTTAAAGAGCCGACCGACATTACTCGCGGCGGCTGGACGGCCGACTACAATGAAGCCTCTACATGGTTGGATATCTTCGTTTCTAGTGGCGAGTACAACGATTCTCGTTATAACAACCCGCAATACGACGAGTTAATGGCTCGCTCAAAGACCATGAGCAACCCATCAGAACTGTATCTACAAGCAGAAAGCATGCTGATTGAAGACATGGCCATTATTCCTATTTATCGTCCGGGTAACGATCAATACCTCATCAAGCCTTACGTGGGCGGCTACGAACTGACAAACCCTGAGTCGTCGTACTACCGCAAGAATGTCTATGTAAAAGCCCACTAAAAGCATGTTTTCGGTCTGAGTCGGCAAGTTCAATGTTTACTTGCCGTTCCTCATATCTCTCGGTGGAGAAGGCAACCTGAGCTCAGACCATTTTTTTATTCATAACCGTTCGAAGTGATTTCGGATGACCAAAGGATGATGGATCATGATTTGGTACATTGTTAAGCGATTAGCTATCGCTATCCCCACGCTTCTATTCATCGCACTCGTATCATTTTGGCTGATGCACATTGCACCAGGGGGGCCATTTGATATGGAACGGCCTATGCCAGAGGTGGTACGGGCGAATATCGAAGCAAAATTCCATTTGGACCAGCCCTTCCTTACTCAGTTTTGGATTTACATTGGTAATTTCATACAAGGAGATCTCGGTCCGAGCTTCGTTTATCAAGACTTCAGTGTTACACAGCTCGTCGCACAATCATGGCCAGTTTCAGCAGTATTAGGCGTACTCTCCTTTTGCATTTCCGTTCCACTTGGCATGTTGCTTGGCACCATTGCGGCATTGAACCGAAATAGCCGCCTAGATTACGGCCTGATGACACTTTCGATGACTGGAGTTGTGGTTCCGGCTTTCGTACTTGCTCCAGTTTTAGTCATGATCTTCGCCATTCAGCTCGGCTGGTTCCCTGCTGGTGGTTGGGAAGGAGGAAAGCTGGCTTTTCTTGTTCTTCCCGTGCTCAGCCTGGCGATTGGCTCCATTGCGAGTATTGCACGCGTCATGCGTGGCGCAATGATTGAAACGCTCAACCAACCATACATTCGAACGGCAAAAGCCAAAGGTTTGTCCACAACCTACATTTTATTCCATCACGCTTTGCGACCATCCCTGATTCCCGTCGTTGCGATGCTCGGCCCTGCGTTTGTTTCTGTCGTGACAGGCTCGGTGATTATCGACATTTTCTTTGGTACAGGTGGCATGGGACAACACTTTGTGTCTGGGGCTCTCAACCGCGACTACGGCCTAGTAATGGGCATTACTCTGATTGTCGCTTCACTCACTATCTTCTTTAACCTTGTGGTCGACTTGCTATATACGATTATCGACCCTCGTATACGCGTTTAGGAGTCCGGCATGTTAACGATAAAAAAACTGGATACACAAGCTCTTCAAGATCAAGTCGTCGACAATATTGAAGCCGTCGAAGGTCGCAGTCTTTGGCAGGATGCATGGACTCGATTTCGTAAAAACAGAGCCGCGATGACATCAGTGTATGTTTTGGCTTTCATTACCTTATGCATAACTTTCGGCCCCTCTCTTGCCGCTTTTGGCCATGATGAAATTGACTGGGAAGTGCTCATCGATCCATACGAGCTAGGGAAACCTTCACTGAGCAGTGGCCATTACTTTGGTACCGATGATCTCGGGCAAGATGTTTTCGCTCGCACGATGCAAGGTGGCAGGCTCTCTATTTTGGTGGGCTTTGTCGGGGCCTTAGTCGCCGTTGTTATTGGTACGATTTGGGGAAGTATTTCCGGCTATCTTGGCGGCGTTGTCGATAGCGTAATGATGCGCATTATTGAGGTGCTCGATTCGGTGCCATTTATGTTTATGGTTATCCTGTTTGTTACCCTTTTTGGCAACAACATCTACCTGATTTTTATCGTGATCGGAATGGTATCTTGGCTGGGCATTGCCCGTGTTGTACGTGGTGTCACCTTCGGTCTAAAAAAGCGAGAGTTCATCGAAGCCGCACACTCTATTGGGGTTTCTAAATTGACAATTGTCCGACGCCATGTTCTGCCTAATGTTCTTGGGATCGTGATGGTTTATTCCTCCTTAATGGTACCAGGATTCATTATGTTCGAATCGTTTTTAAGCTTCTTAGGGCTTGGTGTTCAACCACCAGACACGAGCTGGGGGATCCTGATTTCCGAAGGCGCAAAAACAATTGACGTTGCATTGTGGATGCTGCTTTTTCCCTCTCTGTTTTTAGTTGCCACCCTCTTTTGTTTTAACTTCATCGGCGATGGCTTGCGTGATGCTCTTGACCCGAAAGACCGATAAGGACAAACCCATGCTATCTATTGAAAACATGAACGTGCGCTTCGATACGCCAGATGGGCAAGTGCAAGCGGTCAGTAATCTCTCCTACTCGATTAAAGCGGGCGAAACTCTTGGGATTGTTGGGGAATCAGGTTCGGGAAAAAGCCAATCTGTTTTCGCATTAATGGGGTTAACCGCGGACAACGGCGCCGTGTCTGGAAGCGCAATGTTCCACGGTGATGATTTACTCGCGATGTCGAAAAAGCAGCTCAACCGCATCCGTGCAGAGAAAATCGGAATGATCTTTCAAGATCCGATGACGTCACTTAATCCATTCATGAAAATTGGCAAGCAGCTTTGTGAAGTTCTCATGATTCATAAAGGAATGAGCCGAAAACAAGCAAAAATTGAATCGATTCACATGTTGGATGCGGTGCGTATTCCCTCTCCCGAAACTCGGATGAATCAATACCCTCAAGAATTATCTGGCGGAATGCGTCAGCGAATCATGATAGCGATGGCGTTGTTGTGTAAGCCCGAGTTGTTAATTGCAGACGAACCAACCACCGCATTAGATGTAACCGTTCAGGCTCAAATTTTGACGCTATTACGAGACTTACAACAAGAGTTCAACACCGCAATTTTACTGATCACTCACGATATGGGCGTCGTCGCCGAGATGTGTGATCGCGTATTGGTCATGTATGGTGGTCAAAAAATGGAGCAATCAGATACCGAGACATTGTTCGCTCAACCTGCGCACCCCTATACTCAAGGCCTGCTAAAGGCGATTCCTTCCATCACTGAAGATATGCCGCGTTTACCAACCATCCCAGGTAACCCACCAAGTGCGTTGATTAACCATCAAGGGTGTCCGTTTAGAGAGCGGTGCGAGCATCGAGAGACGCGTTGCCAATACGAAACCCCACGGTTTTCTCCATTAAACACGAGCCAGTCCATTGCCTGTCACGTTAACGCACCCAGTGTTATCACTCCTATTCAAATAAAAGCTTAAGGAGGCATTATGAATAAAAGAGAAGTCCTCATGTCTGCTCGTGATTTAAACGTCCACTTTCCTGTTTCGCGTCACCTTATTCCAAGTCAACGTAAAATCGTGAAAGCGGTCAATGGTATCGACTTAGATGTTTATCGAGGTGAAACACTTGGCATTGTGGGGGAATCAGGCTGCGGAAAATCAACGCTTGCACGCGCCTTACTTCGCTTAATTGAACCTACACATGGCGAGTTGACTTGGAAAGATCAAGACATGCGCGGGTTTAGTAAGAAAGAGCTTTCCTCTCGACGTAGAGAATTTCAGATGGTGTTTCAAGACCCATCCGCTTGTTTGAATCCGAGATTAACCATCTCAGAATGCATCGCCGAACCACTGCTCACCCACGAGCCACAACTTAAACGGGCAGAGGTAGAAAAGCGTGTCATCGCTATGATGGATAAAGTGGGTCTCTTGGCGAGCCAGCGAAACCGCTATCCACATGAATTTTCCGGAGGTCAATGCCAACGTGTGGGTATTGCCAGAGCATTAATTCTCAATCCAGATTTGGTCGTGTGTGATGAACCCGTTAGTGCGCTAGACGTCTCCATACAAGCTCAGGTCATCAATCTTCTAGATGATCTTAAACAAGAAATGGGGTTAACACTGGTGATGATTGCGCACGACTTAAGCGTGGTGCGCCACATCAGCGACCGCGTTATGGTGATGTATCTTGGTAAACCTATGGAAGTAGGACGTTACGATAAAGTATTTGATGATGCACAACACCCCTACACCAAAGCACTGTTATCTGCTGTCCCGATAGCTAATCCGCAATTAGCACGTTACCGTGAAATACAACTATTGCCCGGCGACCTTCCTTCTCCACTTAATCCACCGAGCGGTTGCGTTTTTCGTACTCGATGCCCAGAAGCAACAGAAGTATGTGGGCAACAGAACCCAATAAAAACAGGCTCGGAGCAGCATCATATCTATTGCTCAAATATGACTTTAGGAACCATTTAATGAACAATACTAACTCAGTAAACCAACGCCTTACGTTATTGCGTGAGGCAATGTCCTTTCATAACGTGTCTGCATATATCGTGACCAACAATGACCCACATAACAGTGAATACTCAGCGGATCATTGGTTAGCGCGAAGCTGGATTTCAGGTTTTACCGGCTCAGCAGGCGATGTCGTCATTACCCAACAAGGTGGTGGCCTGTGGACTGATGGTCGTTACTATATTCAAGCTGAAGAACAGTTACACGGCACAGGACTTGAACTGTTTAAAGCCAAACAACCAGAAACGCCGACAATTGCCAAATGGCTGGCTACCACGCTCCCAGAAAACAGTATTGTCGCGGTTGACGGGCGCGCCATCAGTTACGCTTTTTATCAAGGCCTCAAACAAGCCTTTGAAGCGAAAAACATTAAGATCATTCTCGACCTAGATTTGCTCACACCGATTTGGCTTGAAAGACCACCTCGCCCAAGTGCACCCGTATTCGAGCACACCACCGCTTTTGCTGGCGTCGACACAGAAAATAAGTTAGCGAGAATCCGTTCTTGGTTAACCGAGAACCAAGTAGATAGCTTATTAGTGTCAACGCTAGATGATGTCATGTGGACAATGAATATTCGAGGTGGTGATACGAATTACTGCCCAGTTTCTGAAGCCTATCTAGTCGTAGAGCAATCACTTGCGACACTGTTTATTGATAAAGCCAAACTGCCTCAAGACGTTGAAAGAGCGCTGACCGAGCAGAGTGTACACATTCGCCATTACAACTACGTAAGTCAGTATTTGAATCAGCAATGTGAGGGATTATCGCTCGCTTTTAACCCGACCCACACAGACAGCTTATTGGTGAGTTCGATTGAAGGGAATGTGAATCTAAAGCCAATGGCTTGCCCTGTAACGGCAATGAAGGCCATAAAAAATGCGACCGAGCTAACTAGCCTAGAACAGGCATTAACAGATGATGGTGTGGCAATCGTAAGGTTTATGAACTGGCTCGAAGAGCAAGTTCCAAGCGGACTCGTTACAGAATTGTCTGCTGAGGCACAACTGAATCACTATCGCCGTCAAACCCGACATTATGTGAGTGACAGTTTCCGCACTATCGCAGGCTTCGCAGCTCACGGGGCAAAAATGCATTATGCCGCCGATGAAGAAAGCAATGCGGCAGTCAATGAAAGCAACTTCTTTCTCGTCGATTCTGGTGGCCAATACCTTGGCGGGACAACAGACATCACCCGTACTTTCCACTTCGGGTCACCGACCATTAAGCAGCGCAAAGATTATACCTTGGTGCTCAAAGCGGTCATCCGACTGACTCAGACTCGATTCATGAAAGGCTCTACGGGTGCCAATCTTGATATCATGGCGCGTGGCGTCTTATGGCAACATGGTATTGATTACAAGTGCGGCACTGGACACGGCGTGGGCATTTGCTTGAATGTTCACGAAGGCCCACAAAATTTCTCGCAAAGCCACCATGAGGTTGAGCTAAAACCGGGTATGGTCATTACTAATGAACCAGGCGTTTATCGCGAAGGTGAGTACGGGGTAAGAATAGAGAACATTCTTAAAGTTGTAGAAGTAGAACAAAATGAGTTCGGCACGTTTTACGGTTTTGAGACCATCACTCTTGCTCCAATTGCGACCAACGCCCTTGATTTATCAATGCTAGATCAAGCAGAGCTAGACTGGCTCAATCATTACCATTCACGAGTCTATCAAGCACTTAGCCCTTTTCTTGATACGCAAGATAAAAACTGGCTTCAACGCACAACCCAACTTATTGAGAAATAGGATATCAGCAAGCTTTATAACGTTTTCATTTTCATCTCAAACTCCTTGTTTGCCAGCCTTCGGGCTGGTTTTTTTATAGAGATAACGGCGTGAAAAACAAAAACGCCCCGCAATGTTAGCGAGGCGATCAATTAAATTAAAATGATGCAGTTAAAATGCCCTACTGACGACACTTCTGAGCATCAAAATCAACGACGATGGCGGCATTCTCAAAGTCACCAGAGACTTTAACGTAGCCCCAGTAGTTACTCTGATTTGACAACGTAATACACTCTCCATTACCAATATTATCTGACCACCCGTGAAGATTAGCACCATCCGGCCAACCAGAGTTACTGTATTCAAGCTTTAGGTTGCCCATACCGTTCCCCGTCGTTATCGCCAGATTTGAGCTCTCATTCACCGCTGGCACGCTCAGCCAAATGGTTTGTTGATTTGCCAAGCAAACAGGCTCTCCTGCTGTTAGGCGCCCACCGCTTACTTTACTTTGCACCGCGCAGTCTTGTGGCAATGTGTCATTACCGCCCAACGTTGAGATAACAACACTATGAGTGGCGGTTGCCGTCAAGCCTTCACTGTCTGTCACACTTAGACTGACCGAATACTCCCCTTCACTCCCATATTGGTGCGTCGGCTTGGTTTGTGTACTTGTCGAGCCATCACCGAAGTCCCATAAGACGCTGACGATCTTCCCGTTTGGGTCTGTACTGTTTTCACTGCTAAATGTAATGCTTTCACCGACTTTCCCCTTGTTGTTTGCGGTTATGACTGCATTAGGTGCACCATTTGAGACAAGGGCTTGCTGCCACTGCTCAAACTCACTTTGATATAAATTCGCCCATTGGGTGATCGTTGCTTTGTAATTGCTCCAATTCCCTTGGCGTGTTTCCACCAGCATTTGGTTTACGTCATCTTTATGATTTTCAAACATAAAACGTACAGCTAAGTACCCCCAACGATAAATTCGATCGACATCAAACCCATCATAAGTAGTCTCGAAAATCTCACTTAAGGTATATGTCGAGCCGTCTAAAATCGTCTCAAGTGCTGCTTGGTTGTCATTTTCTTGAGCGACATACTCTGCAATGCCTTCACTCCACCACACTATTTTTTCAGTTGGATGACTAAACCCTCCATAGAGATCAAATCGACCATCTAAGTAATGCACGTATTCGTGCTCTAAGTTCCAGACAAAGTGATCCGCGTTCGCATAAGAGGCTTCATAAGCAATAAAGTTGGGAATATTCCCCGGCTGGGAAGGATCGCCTTCCAAGTACATACCGCCATTGTCAGTACTAATATCGAAAATTGGCCCTGCGTACTTACCATAATCGGTGCTTGAATCGAAGATATTGACTTGGAGCTGAGTATTGTGGTCATCTTTTACTGGCTGTTCACCAGTTTCTAATGACTGATGAAAGTAACCCTCTTCGTAACCCATTTTAGAACATGCGGCCGCGTGTTGCTCTTGCGTCATATTCTGGGACAATATTCGAATTGTTGGACTACAAGTATAAGTTTGCGATAGCACTAAGCCTTTTAGCTCAGTTTCGAAATTACAAATTCCGAACTCACTACAATCTGCGTAATATGAGGCAGTGTCCGCCGCCGCAAGCCAAACCGCGTCACCCCGACCATACATTTCATACTGTTCAAAGATTCGACTCAGCTGACTCTTCACAACAGAACTCGCGTTACCCGTATACTTGGTCAAACGCCCGAGCTCTCGCCCCGCATTCGCGGCCATGAACTCATCTTCAGCACCGATTGATGATGCCCTCAGAGCAAAATCGCCTAAAGCTTTGGCAAGGTCCGTTTGGTTGCCAATTATTTGCACAAATTGCTCGTTCCACTGCCCACCAAACAAAATAGTGAAAACACCGTTAACTGCATTGCGCATATACCAGTGCTGGGCGTATTGATCATTCCAACGTGTAAGCCACTGGGTCACTTGCGGTAAGTACGCGTGCTGCAAGCCCGTACTATCCATAGTGATGATGACTTCACTAAGCACTTTGCCGTGACGGTCGCTGTTCTCATAGAAGTTTGCGTTATTAACAAACGCATCCACGGATTCTTTCACCGCTGGGGTAACCCATTCAATAAATGAGATGTTGTCATTGTAAAACTCGGCGTAATAACCCGCGCGCAAGTATAAGAAAAACGTTTCGAGTTCATCGCTCCCGCCACCTGTATACCCCTTCGCCAATGTCGTAGTGCGCTTCGCAATGTTGTACATATGATCGGAGCTAAATACCGACTCCTGAATCCGACTTTCAGCAGAGAATAACTGGTTCACGCACGTCGCGCCCTGACTTAAAATTTCGCTGATCAATTGGTTACTGCTTTCGGTAACCAATGCTTCCAAATCACAAGCAGTGCTCGACTCATCAAGGCTTTCAAGTGACTGTACTCGAGTTGCCTTGGAGGGCTGAATAGGGAGAGTTGCGGTTGGTTGGTATTCAACTCGATTGGATTCAACACCGTGTGTATGAGCCGAATGTGCATGTTGCTCTGTAACTTGAGAAACTGGCTCGCTTAACGCAAATACGCCAGTGCTGGTTAATGTTGTCGCAATCGCGACACTCAAAGTCTTCAGTTCCATCTAATTTCTTCTATATTGAGTTTTCCTTAAATGCATTACGTCTTTTGCATCGCCACTGCCCTTATTACTGCAAGAGCATCTCCATATAATCTACTCGCAAGACAAGATGAAACATTTTGTTAACAACTGAACGTGACGGTGTCAGTTTTTGGTACTCGAGTTGCCGTTGCACGAGCTTGCCAGAAATCGATTTGCTTTAGTAATATTGATCAACTAGTTGTTTATCTTTCCATTCAAATATCTTTTATTGCTCCTCACAAAAGCGATAAAATGGTTTCTTCTCTTTTTGCTAAACAACTCCTATGACCGACGCTGATATTGAGCTACAACACCTTTGGTTAGAAGTGCAAGCCGAACGCTGGCAAAACCTGCCACGCTTTTTATTCAGTTACTACTGCTACAAGCACAACCTTGTCAGTAAAGCCAACAAAGTTTGCTGGGAGACGGCACGTGCAAACCTGCCCGCTTCAACATCAATAAAAGAGCGAAAAAACGCGGTGGTTGAACCGTTAGTCTCTGAGGAAACCGTCGTTGGGTTATTGAAAGCCATCAGCAAAGACGGGGAAATGACGTTTGACGTGGTGGGAACCACACTTGATGCGTTTTTACACTATGTTGTGATTAGCAAGGAAGAAAAAGCGCGACTTAAATCAAACATGCCAGCTAGTTGGTATCAGCAATCAAACAAGTCGCCTTTGGCACGTTTCGAGCAAGCTGGCATTAAGCTACAAGAGTGATATGTCAGTCATCGCTGACGACAAACACAAAAGAAAAGCGCCTACAATGAGGCGCATTTGATCAAAAATTGAGGTGCCCCTAAACAAAAGTGTAAAGTGACCAACAAAGAAAAAGTCTGGTTATTCTTGAATGCCTCGAATGCGTACATTACGTCTACGTAAAACTTCTAATGTCACGAGCAAACACACCGACATAAAAATCAGCAACGTAGCGACCGCCAATATGGTCGGACTAATTTGCTCTCGAATTCCTGACCACATCTGCCTCGGAACGGTTTTTTGTTCTGCCCCAGTCAGGAATAACGCCACCACAACCTCGTCGAACGAGGTGCCAAAAGCAAACAAGCCGCCAGATATCATCCCCGGACGAATCAGCGGAAAGGTAATGTGTCTGAAAGTATAAACAGGGTTTGCTCCTAAGCTAGCCGCCGCTTTTACCAAGCTATGGTCAAAGCCGCTTAACGTCGCAGTAACGGTAATGACGACAAAAGGCGTACCTAACGCAGCATGTGCCAAAATGACGCCTAAATAAGTTTGTGATAAGCCAAGGCGTGTGTAGAAAAAGTACATCGCAGCAGCAGAGATAATGACTGGTACGATCATGGGTGAGATCAACAGCGCCATAATCGTATTGCGAAAAGGCAAGTTACTACTTGCTAAACCCAACGCCGCCAGAGTTCCTAGCCCTGTTGCAACGAGTGTCGCCATAAAAGCAATAAACGTGCTGTTTTTCAGCGCCAACAGCCACTGATCACTAGTAAACATTTCTTGATACCAGCGAGTAGAATACGCTGCCGAGTCAAGGTTTAACATCCCCTCGGTAAAAGTAAAGTAAGGCGTTGCATTAAACGATAACGGGATGATGGTCAGAATTGGAGCGATTAAAAAGAACAGCACCACCCCACAAAAAGCTAAGTAACCTGCGTAAGCAACTCGCTCTACTTTTGATGCATATTTTGGTAATGCCATGGTTATCCCCCTACCTTAAGGTTGTTAATGCCAACCACACGGTTGAACATATAAAACAGAACCAGTACAACGAACAAAAGCAGTCCACCCAATGCGCCAGCCATCCCCCAGTTCAGTGATGTCTGCATATGATAGGCAATCATATTGGAGATCATCTGTCCGCTTCTTCCACCAACCAAAGCGGGCGTAATGTAGAAACCAATAGAAAGAATGAAAGTAAGCAAAGCCCCCGCACCTATCCCCGGTAAAGTAAGCGGCATATAAACTTTGATGAACGCAATGAAAGGCGTCGCGCCTAGAGAACGAGCGGCACGGAAATAAGTTGGGCTAATTCCTTTCATTACGCTATACAGAGGCAGGATCATAAAAGGCAACAGAATGTGCACCATAGACACCACCGTTCCGAAGGTATTGTGAATCATCTGAATTCGCTCAGAAGTAAAACCCGACCAAATAAGGAGATCATTAATGACCCCTTGGTTTTGCAGCAGAACAATCCAAGACGTGGTTCTGACTAATAATGATGTCCAAAATGGCAGCAGCACAATGATTAAAAGTAAGTTCGCGCGCTTATCAGGTAAATTGGCAAGCAGGTAAGCAACGGGGTACGCCATCACCAAACAAATTAAGGTGATTGAAATAGACATCCAAAAAGTTTTAAAGAAAAGGTCGACGTATATTTGGCGTTTTTCTGGTTGGGGTTCAATGTCTCCAAACTCATTCACTTGCAAGTCTAGCGCTGCAAGATAGTGACTGAATGTTAATGCGCCACTAAGATTCTTAAACGCCGCCCAATATTTAGGATTAGTCCATCGCTTATCCAGCTTAGCCAACTGTGTCACCGAGCTCGGCAGCGACGTCAAACGAGACAACTTTCTGCCGGTTTTCATGAGTAAACTGCGCATACCAGACTCTTCAATATTCATCCGGTTGGCTATTTTCGGCAGCTCTTTGCTTTGATAAAGCGCAAGTACTTCAACAGAGAATGCCTCAATGACTTCTTGATGAGGCTGACCTTGATAATCCCAACTTTCTAAGGCTTGAATAGTTTGTGGTAGTGACAGGGATATTTCTCGGTTATCCACGCTTCGATAAAGCATGTCGAGGATAGGAAAAGCAAACGTAAGCAGAATAAAACACACCAATGGCGTTGTGAGCATAATGGAGCGAAGCTTTTTTCGGCGCTCGGCCTTTTGCAACTGCGCTTTCAAATTGGTTTCTTGCTCATGAACTTGGCGTTCGATTTCCAATACAGAATCTAATGCGGTTAGCTCTCGACTCATGCTGCTACCTCGCTACTTTGAGTTTGTGTCCCATCAAGAGCATGGCAATCGTCACTTTGCCAACCAATACGACAAATTGAGCCAGGCGTTAACTGCAAGTGTTTACGATTATCGTTAGGTACTTTAACGATGAAGTGACCAACGCTCTCTACTTCGACGACCAGACGATAATGATCACCGTGATAAATCAATTCTCGTAGGACGCCTGAGACTTGGTTCTCGCAAGACGCTTTCTCTGGTTGAATAACAATCTTTTCTGGTCGAATGGAAAGTGTTGTTCTCTGCCCTTGCTCAGAGACTCTGACAGGTTTCGCAGTAAATAACTCTTTCCCAACGAGCACTTGGCAATACTTTCCGTCCCACTCTTTGACTAAACCTGAGAGTTGGTTGTTTTCTCCGATAAACTGCGCAACAAACGTATTACTCGGAGATTCATAAAGCTCGGTTGGTGTCGCGAGTTGTTGCACTTCGCCGTGATTAAAAACCGCAATACGGTCGGACATAGTGAGAGCTTCGTCTTGATCGTGCGTCACATACAAAATGGTAATGCCAAGCTTTTCATGCAAATGTTTAATTTCCATCTGCATTTGCTCACGCAGCTGCTTATCTAACGCGCCTAGTGGTTCATCCATCAACACGAGTTTAGGCTCAAACACTAATGCTCGCGCTAACGCAACACGCTGTTGTTGACCACCTGATAACTGCTTCGGGTATCGAGTCGCAACATGCTCAAGCTCGACCATTTCTAATACACTCTGAACTTTGCTTTGAATCGTGTCACTGTCGAGTTTTCGCACCTTTAAAGGAAACGCAAGATTCTCAGCAATGGTCATATGTGGAAACAACGCATAGTTTTGAAACACCATACCAATATCGCGCTTGTGCGGCGCGAGATGATTGACAGGAACGCCATCAATATAAATGTCTCCACCAGTCGCAGTTTCAAAGCCTGCTAGCATCATCAAGCAAGTGGTCTTGCCCGATCCTGACGGCCCCAACATAGTAACGAACTCTCCAGGAGCAATATCTAAGTTGAAGTCTTTCACCACCAAATTCGTGCCATCGTAGGTTTTCTTAACGTGTTGAAAGCTGACATAGTCCTTGTTTTCCGTGCTCATGACTTCCCTCTTCTCATTTTTTGAATATTACGAATGAGTAGAGCGTCAGTTAACGCTCTACTAAACAGCACAATTACAGATTGTATTTGGATAGGTCTAAGCGGGTTTCTAACGCATGTTCAACCATTTGAATGACTTGTTGACGCTCTTCACCTTGTAAGAGTTGGCGTGGCGCACGAACTTGCTCAGAGCCACGTCCGCAGACTTGCTCGGCCAATTTTATGCACTGAACCAGCGTAGGAATGGTGTCTAAACGCAGTAGCGGTAAGAACCAACGGTAGATTTCTAACGCTTCAGCATAACGACCTTGGCTTGCCAGTTTATAAATCGCAACGGACTCTTCTGGGAATGCGTTGGTTAAACCAGAAATCCAGCCGGTCGCACCTAGCATCAATGATTCAAGAGCGATGTCATCAACACCACTGAACACGGTAAAGCGGTCATCAAATTTATTGTAAAGCTCGGTGATACGACGAGTATCAGTGGTCGACTCTTTGATAGCTACAATACTTTCAAACTCAGCCAGTTTCGCCATGATGTCGAGGTTTACATCGACACCATAAGCAACCGGGTTGTTGTAAATCATGATTGGCATTTCTGGCGTTGCTTCTGCTAGCGTGCGGTAATATTCGAACGTTTCGCTCTCAGACGTGCGGTAAACCATGGCAGGCATCACCATACAACCATCGATACCAATTTTGTACGCATCCTGCATGTAATCAACAGCTGCTGTGGTAATAGACTCTGCTGTACCAGCAATCAAAGGCACACGGCCATTTACGACTTCTTTTGCCGCTTGCAAGACCTGGCGTTTCTCCTCCGGGTACAACGCACAGTTCTCACCGACAGTACCCATGCAGATAATGCCATTCACACCATCTTTAATTTGGTTATCTATAACAGTTTGCGTTGCGTCTAAGTCGATTGACTGATCTTGACGAAATTGCGTACTGACCGCCGGATAAACACCTTTCCAATCAATTTTCATGAACTACTTTCCTTATATGTATATTGTATGCAATTTAAATGAACGAGCAAAAATGCTCAGGCATGGCTATCTATGCCATTTTCTAACAACACCGCCTTTACAGCGGCCAAATCAGCCAAAGCACTGCCAACTGATTTGTATAAAGTAATGACCTCATCGTTTTGACGTCCTGAGATTTGTTGGGCGCAAAGCTGCGGTAATTCCCCTTTAATATCGTCTGACGTGAACACGCCCTCTTGAATTGGAATGAGAAGATCGCCCGCTTCGGCTAATACATTAATACGGCTATCAACATACACCTGTGCTCGTTGCACTGCTTCGGAGTCGCATTCACGCTTATCCAAGTCATGATTACCGACCAAATCAATATGGGTGCCCGGCTGCACGTCTGCGCCATTAAACAAAGGCTCTGCTGATGCGGTAATACAGCTGATGATGTCAACGTGTTTGATAACGTGGTCCACATTTTCTACGACTGAAACACGGAACCGACGCTCATCAGGAAGCGACTGATACTCTGAAGATGACACAATGGCATCTACCGTCGCCTCGGCTTTATCTGAGTTACGCCCCCAAATATAAACCTGCTTAAGTGGGCGAACCGCAGCGTATGCCCACGCAAAATAAGGCGCAAGATTGCCCGTTCCGCAGATCAACAGACGATCAGCATCGGGACGCGCCAAATAGTCCGCTGCCAACGCAGAAGCTGCGGCGGTGCGCCAAAACGTTAAAACTTTACCGTCCACGAGTGCGAGCGGCTCACCATCGTTTCGTCTAAAAACAAGCAGCTTAGATGCAAGCGTATCTTTGCCTTGCTCAGGGTTATGCGGGAAATACGTAAAGGCTTTCACCGCAATCAACTCCTGGTTCCAAGCTGGAAGTAGCGCAAACGCCTCGTATTCTCCCTCTTCTAAGGGCATGACTCGGCGTTGAGGTATTGTCGCTGGCCGCGAGTACATTTCACGCATCGTTTCAATAAGAGACTTCATTGTTAAACATTGCGCGACTTGCTGTGCTTCGATGACTTTCATCATTTCTCCGAAAACATAAATACAGTTGAGGAAAAGTACGGAACCTCGCTTATGGATGAAAACTCGGCCCTATACACAAATTAACGCCTAGTTAAGCAGCCAAGTGTTGAACTCTTCATTGAGTTCATCTGCGTAGTCTGACCACCATTCATCGTTAATCAGGAAGGCGGTTTGGAAGTTTTGAGGTGCGGTAGGAAGGTTCGCTAAAATGTCTGGGTTCACCTCCGCCGAAGACGACTTACGCGTAGGCCCATAGGCAACGTACTTAGCTTGATCAGCTAATGGTTTTGTTCCTGAAGAAAAAGCAATGAAGTCCAATGCAAGCTTTGTGTTCTCACTCCCTTTAGGTATCGCCCATCCATTCATGTAACCCATTTGACGGTCCCATATAATCCGAAATGGTTGACCTTCATCCTTACGGGCATTGTGGATTCGGCCGTTAAACGCCGAGGCGATCACCACTTCTTTGTCTGCAAGCATTTGAGGTGGCTGGGCACCTGTTGTCCACCACAGCACTTCTGATTTGATCGTATCCAACTTAGCAAAAGCACGCTCACGCCCCGCTTCGGTTTCGAGCAGGCTGTAGACCTCTTCTGGCTTTACACCATCAGCCAATAGTGCCCACTCAAGATTGCCCTGAGGTTGTTTTTGCAATGCACGTCGACCTGGAAAAGTTTTTAGGTCAAAAAGATCGGTCAACTTGCTAGGCAAAGCCTTACCTTTAAACGCGTCTTCGTTCACCGCTAATACTGTGGACACAACGATGGTATTGATTGCGCATTCGTGAATCGCACCATCAATGAAATCCTCTTGTGCTGGTGTTCCATCTGCGCCCGGAGGCAAAATACTTGGGCTCACTGGTTCTAGTAACCCTTCGGCGCAACCACGAACAATGTCCGGCTTGTCGAGAGAAACCAAATCCCAGCGCACATTGTTCGCTTCCACCTGCGCTTTAATTTCGGCTAATCCGCCACTGAAATCCTCGGATACGATCTCAACACCTGTTTTTTTAATGAAAGGCTTATGATATGCCTCCACTTGGCTCTTGGTGAATGCACCACCCCAAGATACGACCGTCAATTTGTCTTCAGCATAAGCAGAGGTCCCCAACAGCATTCCTGAAATCAACAGCGCCAATGGTGCTTTGGTCATTCGTGACATGTTTTACTCCTTTTGGTTGTTTTTCTGGAGGCATCCGAGTACGGCTGTTGGATACCAGTTTTTGTTAAAATTAAGTTAACATTAGCATTTAATATATTTTATACAATATTTAATATTAAATTTTTCAGGCAAATCGTTGTAGTGAAAAAGGTGAAAGATCAATCGATGTTGGCTTTCCTTCGATAAGCTCTAAAAGGAGATCTGCCGTAATCGCCGCTTGAGTTAATCCAAGGTGTTGGTGGCCAAATGCCAGTAATACATTTCCATCCCAAATGCTATCAATAACCGGTAACGAGTCGACTGTTGAAGGCCGATTCCCCATCCACTTTTCTCCTTGCTTGAGTGGATTTAACCCCGATTCAAACATCTCATCACCTAACTGAAAAAGCATTTCTGAACGTTTCATATTGGGTGGTGATTCTACATCGGCATACTCAACAGTGCCTGCCAAGCGTAGCCCACCAGACATCGGAGTCATGATGAATTTTCTATCGGCAGAGCTAATAGGAAATGGCAGTACATCACGCTTGTCATCCACCATTAGGTGATAACCACGCTCGGCTTGAATAGGCACTTTGACTCCGGTTAGTTGCCGTATCAAAGGCTTAGAATGTACACCAGCGGCAACAATGATTCGGTCAAATGAATGTGTTTGAGACTCAACCAGCACATCGCCATTTTTCGCCAACGCAGATACACCTTTTTGTAAAACCTTACCGCCAAGCTCTTCAAAGGCTTCACTTAGCTCAGCACAGAGCTGATAAGGGTCTAGCGTATGACCGGTTTCGGGAAAAAAGACTCCGATACGAACCTTATGGCTGAGATCAGGTATCCGCTCTCGAATCTCCTCTTGTGTCCAAACTTGATGCGTCACACCGTTTTTAGCCAGTGAGTTAAGCTTACTTTGATAATTCTGAAACAGTTTCTCGTTTTCAAAAGTGAGCAATGAACCATTCATTTTTATTAGATGCGCTTTTCCGATTGAATCAAGCATGCCACGCCAACTTGCCACTGACCGCTCGTTAAGACTCTTAATCACGTTTTTTGCCCGCTCCGCGGCTGATGGCTTGGTTTGTAATAGAAAACGAATCATCCACCCGATTGTGTTTGGAATATCTTGCCAACGGATCGAAACCGGACTTTTGGGATCTAGCAGCATTTTAGGTAATTGTGGAAGCAGCGCTGGCGTTGCAAGAGGGAAGATTTGCTCAGTCGCGATATGGCCTGCATTTCCCTTAGAGCATCCATTCCCCACGCCATTGGGATCAAAAATCGTGACTTGATAACCTTGCTGCTGCAATTTCAAGCCAATTGATAAGCCAATAATCCCCGCACCTATCACAGCGATCCTTTCCTTTTTAGTTTCATCCTTGACCAACATAAATATGCTCCGAGTCACACTTGAAAACGTAGATTGTATACAATATATTTTACATTACGTTAACATCACTATTGTTTAATTCAACCATTTTTTCAGCAAGGAGCGAAAAATGAGACAAGGAACTTTTTTCTGTATTGATGCCCACACCTGCGGCAACCCAGTTAGGCTGGTAGCAGGCGGTGTGCCTCCACTCGAAGGCAATACCATGAGCGAAAAGCGCCAATACTTTCTTGAGCATTATGATTGGATTCGTCAGGCACTCATGTTTGAGCCTCGCGGACACTCGATGATGTCGGGGTCCGTTGTCTTGCCTCCTTGCAGCGATAACGCAGACGCTTCAATTCTGTTTATTGAAACCAGTGGCTGCTTACCAATGTGTGGCCACGGCACCATTGGAACCGTCACCACCGCTATCGAAAATCGCCTTATCACTCCCCAAAAAGAAGGTCGTTTGATACTTGATGTCCCAGCAGGACAAATCGAAGTGCACTACCAAACAAAAGGTGACAAGGTCACGTCGGTAAAGATATTTAACGTACCGGCTTACCTTGCCCACCAAGACGTAACCGTGGACATAGAGGGCTTAGGTGAGCTCACTGTCGATGTTGCTTATGGCGGAAACTATTACGTAATCGTCGACCCTCAAGAAAACTACGCCGGACTTGAACACTACTCTCCAGATGAAATTTTGATGCTTTCTCCAAAAGTTCGCGAAGCGGTATCTCGAGCGGTTGAGTGCGTACATCCAGAAGATCCGACAGTGTGCGGTGTTTCTCACGTGCTATGGACCGGAGAGCCCACTCAAGAAAACGCCACCGCTCGAAATGCTGTGTTTTACGGCGACAAAGCGTTGGATCGCTCGCCATGTGGTACGGGTACTAGTGCACGCATGGCGCAATGGCATGCAAGAGGCAAACTCAATCAAGGAGAAGACTTTGTTCACGAAAGTATCATCGGCAGCCTATTTCAAGGACGTATAGAAGGCATTACCGAGGTGAATGGCAAAGCCGCTATTTTGCCAAGTATTGAAGGATGGGCACAAGTATACGGTCACAACACAATATGGGTAGACGATGAAGATCCATATGCGTACGGATTTGAAGTGAAGTATTAAGGATAGTAAGGAAGAATGATGAACCCACAAGAACCAACCACTTTTTACGCAGTCAACGCCTTTACTGGTGAGCCTCTACCTATTGCGTTTCCGGTACATGGAGAGCAAGAAGTTAATCAAGCCGCCTCAGCCGCCCAAAACGTTGCGCGTGAGTTTCGCCAACTAAGTAATGCAAAGCGATCGAGCTTACTTTGCTCTATCGCCTCTGAATTGGAAGTGAAGAGTGAAGAAATCGTTGCTCGTGCTCATTTAGAAACTGCCCTTCCCGAAGCACGTTTAAGCGGCGAAATAGGACGTACCGCGAACCAATTAAGACTATTTGCCGAGGTTGTGAGATCGGGTAATCACCATCAAGCAATTTTCGATACGCCAAACCCAGACCGCCAACCACTGCCAAAACCAGATATTCGTCGTCAGCAAATAGCAATTGGCCCTGTCGCCGTGTTTGGTGCGTCTAATTTTCCGCTCGCATTTTCTACTGCAGGAGGTGATACGGCTTCGGCACTGGCTGCTGGCTGCCCTGTGATTGTAAAAGGCCATACCGCCCACCCTGGCACCAGTCAACTTGTTGCTGAGTGTATTGAGGCTGCACTTGAGAAAGAGTGCTTACCGCAAGCCATCTTCACGCTATTGCAAGGTAACAAACGTGCACTTGGCCAAGCACTCGTTACCCATCCAAAAATTAAAGGGGTTGGGTTTACAGGTTCAGTCGGTGGTGGCCGTGCGCTGTTCAATCTAGCCCAGCAAAGACCAGAGCCAATCCCCTTCTATGGCGAACTAGGGGCGATTAATCCAACATTTATTCTCCCTTCAGCCATACGGGCAAACGCATCATTGGCTGAAGAATTTGTGGCTTCTATGACTTTGGGCTGTGGACAATTTTGTACAAAACCAGGCGTTGTATTTGTCTTGAATAGCCCAGAAACGCAAGCCTTTATCGAAATCGCTCAAGGGTTAATTCGACAACAATCAACGGCCACTTTGCTAACGCAAGGAATCCGAGAAACGTATGAATCCGAAGTGGATAAGCGAGCTTCCGAAACAGGCATTAACGTCACTCGTTCTGAACAAGCAGAAACGACCAATGTCTCACCAGCACTGTTCGTGACGGGCAGTAAAAACTGGCGTGAAAACCCGCAATGGGAGGAAGAAATATTTGGTCCTCAATCGTTAATCGTAATCTGTGAAGATTTCGATGACATGTTGAAACTGAGTGATTCACTGACTGGATCGCTCACCGCAACCCTTCACGCTACCGCTGAAGACGAAGAACAAGCCAAGCAACTGCTTCCAAGTTTGGAAGAAATCGCCGGACGCCTTGTATTCAACGGTTGGCCAACTGGCGTCGAGGTTGGTTACGCTATGGTTCATGGTGGACCATATCCGGCTTCAACCAATTCTGCCTCAACATCTGTCGGTGCGGAGGCTATTCATCGTTGGTTGCGTCCGGTCTCTTATCAAGCTTTGCCAGAATCTTTATTGCCGGATTCATTAAAAGCGTCGAACCCACTGGGTATCCAACGCGCCATAGATGGCAGTGTGTCCCAATAAGATCAACAAATGGCTCAAAAAGGCATCAACTGATGCCTTTTATTTCACTCTACTTCTCAAAACCTTCTTTCCTAGTTGGTTTGTGCCAGAAAAACAATAAACTACTAAAGTAAAATGGATTGGATACAATATTAATTTCACGGGAGACTTCAATGTCACAGAAACCTGTTTTTAAAACGCGCACTCAGCTCGTTGAGGAAGCAATTCGAACTCAGATCTTGAAGGGCGAGTTAAAAACTGGTCAACCTTTACGTCAAGATGCGTTAGCAAAAGAGTTTAATGTTAGCCGAATTCCTGTGCGTGAAGCGTTAGTTCAATTGGAAGCACAAGGACTCGTTAGCTTTGAACCTCACAAAGGTGCGACGGTCACTGAGCTATCTCCAGAGAAAATCAATGAGCTATTTGAACTGCGCGCTGTCGTGGAATGCCACATTTTAGAGCGCGCGATTCAAAATATGACAGACGCTGACCTTGAACGCGCGCGCGAAGTTCGCGAACGTTTCGAGTCAGTAGTGAACAGTGGCGACGAAGTAGAAGAATGGAGCAACTACAACTACGAGTTCCACAAAGCCCTATATGCGCCAGCCAACATGCCTGAAACTATGGACGTCATTTACAACCTGAACACAAAGTGTGACCGATACATACGCATGCAGCTATTGTTTACTACAGGCATTAAAAAGGCAGAAGAAGAGCACTTAAGCTTGTTTGAAATGTGCCAAAATCGCGATATCGAAGGCGCCAAGTATCTACTGAAAAAGCACATTCTAGAAGCGGGCACAGCGATTCGAAACCTGCTGCTTGAAAGGCAAAATATCAGCCAGTAAACGGAATAACGAATAAGGTGATATTCAAGGATGAATGTTGGACCAAAGTTTTTACTTGCAGCGCTACGACAAAAGATTAAAGAAGAAGGGCTTTGCTACAATTCCTTGTCAGAGAAAAGTGGCATCCCTTTATCTAGTATTAAACGCCACCTACATAATCCAGCTTTAGGTTTGGATAAAGTACTTATTTATCTGAACTACCTGAATACCGATCTCATCGAACTCGCAACCTTAGCCAACGAGCTTCAGCACCAAAACGAGCAAATGCTAACAGATGAAGAGAGCGCCCTTTTCGTTGAGCATCCTTATTTACTTGATTTTATTTATATGCTGACTTCTCGTGATATTAAACCGCAAGAGATAGCCCAAACTTACGGACTTTCTGATACAAGCTTACGATTCTATTTGCGTATCGCGGAAATTCTAGGATATGTCGAAAACTTCGGAGACGGCTTGTTTTACCGTTCTGGTCGTCGATTTATTATGGAAGAAGGTACGGCATTAGACACCTTATTCAAAGAGCGATTTCAACAAGATTCGCTTTCTCATGATATCAACCCAGGCGTATGTATAGGTCGCATTAGGCTCACCGAAGAGCAGAAAGTGCAAATAGAGGACGAGCTTTGTAATAAATTAGCGAAACTTAACGCAGTTAACACTTCCAACAATGAAGGTGAACTAACAAATATATTAATGCGCTGCACTCCCGGTGCTCAGATATTTTTCGCTGATGATTTACCTAACATTGACGGAAGCCTATTAAAGCACGTCGCTCAACTCACTAAATTAAGTTAAAGCATCAGACAAATAAATCAAACAAATCCCAGATAACATCATATACCCCTACCAAATTATTGATTCAAAGCGTTTCCTGAATCTAATTCTGATTTTTATTTAACAAGCATCGCTTAGTCAACTAAGAACTTGTCTTAATTTCACACTTATTAATTGTCTTGTTAGATCTTTTGAAATAGACAGAAAACTTAAGTAATGACTAATTTAGCTTAAGGATAAAAGACAACTTTTTTACGTTATTTACCTCACACTATTTAACTATAAATTTGCAGACGAACAAATTAAATTAATACATTCACCTAGCTAATAAAAACAAAAGCAAAACACATAATTATAATTCTATTATTTATAAGGACATAGAAAAGTGAAATTTAAGTATTCTTTAGCAACGGCAGTCACTCTCGCATTATTACAAGGCTGTGGCGGTGGCGGCGGTGATAGCTCATCACCTACTCCGTCCACTAGCAGTGCAAACGGTCCAACATGGAAAGTTCATGATTTTAGCCAATCGTCGAAAACGTTTATCAACCAATGTGAAACGCCCCGCGTCGGACTGGACCCATATGACAACTATGCCGCCTATCCAGATAAATTGGGCTCTGCATTACACGAAAAACTCTTTTTAAGAGCTTTTACTAACGAAACGTATCTATGGTATGACGAGGTTCCTGATAATAATCCAGCAAACTACAAAACTGTTACTGATTACTTCAATACGCTGGTCACCTCTGCTACTACCGCGACGGGTAAACCAAAAGATCGCTTCCATTTTACCGTCCCTTATGAGGATGATATGAAATCATCGCAATCCGGTTTAGTTGCTGGATTTGGTTTTAACTGGGCATTCCTACGTGGCGTACAACCTCGAGACGTTCGTATTTCCTACACTGAAGAAGCCTCGCCAGCTGATAGAAGCGGCATTGCTCGTGGTGATAAGCTTCTGAAAATCAATAATATTGATGTGGTTAACACCGGTAGTCAGTCCGACATTGATTTTATTAATAAAACGCTCTTTAACCCTGACATCAATCAAGATTACACCTTCACATTTGAGAGTGTTGGCGGTCTAGAGAAAACCGTGACGCTTACCGCCTCTGATGTCATGACCTCTCCAGTTAAAAATGCCAAAGTGATTACACAAAATGGTATGCGGATCGGCTATCTGCAATACAACTCCTTTGAACCAAGCGCTCAAGCCCCGCTTATTGAGGCGTTCAGTACGCTCTCAGCAGAGAATGTTGACGAGATCGTCGTTGATTTACGTTACAACGGCGGTGGCTTAGTCCTTCAGTCCTCGCAAGTAGGCTACATGCTAAGCGGTGCTGGTCAGAACCGAGTCTTCAGTGAGTTGATTCATAATGACAAAGTGATGCGTACCATTAAAGATGGGGATAACATCTATCGCTTTACGAATCTAGCAATAGACTGGGCAGCACAGAAATATTCGGATCAAGTGCTTCCGACACTGAACAAAAAGCGCGTATATGTACTGACTTCAGGAGGCACGGCTTCCTCAAGTGAACTGCTAATCAACGCTTTGCGCGGCATTGATGTGGAGGTTATCCAAATAGGTTCAACAACCACAGGTAAACCGTACGGGTTCTCACCAGAACAAAACTGCGGCACTATGTACTACACTATTCAGTTCAAGTCGGCGAACGAGAAAAAATTTGGCGACTTCGCTGATGGTTTTATTCCTACTCCAAAGAGCCAAATCAATACCGAGCTAGGCTTAGACAATAGAGTGGAAGGTTGCTGGGTCAATGACGACCTAACAAAACCATTAGGCGATCCATCTGAAGGTATGCTTTCTGCGGCGCTAAACTACATGGAAACAGGAACCTGTCCGCCAGTATCCCCTTCAAGTTTCAACGCCATGCCGCGTAACATTTCATCTCCGGAGTTAAGCGATGTTCGCTCTCCGCTACGAACAGAGGCAATTCATGTTGAGATCAACTAACTTTTTACGAATGCTGATTCGGGTTGCGCTTTTCTTAGGCACTTCGATTTCTTTGATAGGATGCCAAGCTATGTCACAAGAACCCGTTGAAGCATTAAGTAAAAAGAACTCTCCGGAAACAGTCATAGAGATTCAAAACGCGATCGCAGAAATCCAAGGGACACCAGCACCTAGAATCGCAAATAACGTATTTGAATCCTCACCGCATTTGTTGATTGAAAAAGGACGAGTAAAAGGGAACAACAATCAACTGTTGGATGGCAGCTATACGGATCTTCCAGACCAATATACGTTGCAGATAAGAGGTGAAACCTGTGGCTTGTACTATGCCAAAACAGATACTTTTGTCTCTCTCAGTTCACTAGATTGTGAGCCCATCATTAAGTTTTAGATCTCCCAAAATAGAAGCCCGCTGATATCAGCGGGCTTCCTACTTTATTGTTCAGTGTGAAACGGTCAACGTTACTTTAGTTCAATCCATGCTTTGCGCTGTTGCTTATCCATGTATGACCAAGCTACAAAGCGGCTCACTTTCTGCCCTTGACTCATTTCAACCACACGAATGGCCTTCACACCCAATTTTTCAAGCTGCTTGCGCATCGGGCGAACGTTGTCTTTTTTGGATATAAGTGTCGTAAACCACAAGACCTGTGCGGCAAAAGCTTGGCTTTCATTCGCCATTTTTCGGATAAACGCCGCTTCTCCGCCTTCACACCACAATTCAGCGTTTTGACCGCCAAAATTCAACGCAGGTTTACTTGTCTTTACTTGTGTGGTTTGAGGTTTTAGCCCTTTCTTAAGCTGGTTTGCTTTTAGATTATCGATTTTACGCTGGCTGCCCATAGCGGCATCTTCCGCCGAACGGTGGAATGGCGGATTACATGTCGTCACATCATAACGATCATTCGGTTGAATGATACCTCGATAAATATTGGCATCATTGTATTGCTGTACCAGTGCAATTTTTCCCGTCAAAACACGATTGTGCTCTACGATCGTTTGAGCCGATTGGATGGATTTTGGATCGACATCGCTGCCCGTATAGTGCCAACCGTATTTTGTTACACCAACAATCGGATAAATACAGTTTGCTCCCACGCCAATGTCCAACGCTTTCACTTTTTGGTGCGCGTACTGACCTTTTACTTCACCATCAAGTAGTTCTGCCACTCGGTGAATGTAATCAGCGCGGCCCGGAATCGGTGGGCAAAGGTAGGTGTCGGGAATGTCCCAGAACTCGATACCATAATACGCAGCAAGCAATGCTTTATTGAGCATTTTAACAGCGTTAGGATCAGAGAAGTTTATGGAGTCTTCCCCTTTCGGATTTTTGATAACGAATGGCTTTAACTGTGGTTCACTTTCCACGAGTTTTTTAAAATCGTAACGACCTCGATGAACATTACGCTCATGCAAACCATTCTTCGCTATTTTTATGAACTCGACTTCGCTCTTTCCTGCAGGCTGCGAGGATTTGCGCGCAACTTTGTCTTTAACACGCTTCGGCTTGGCTTTATTCGCGTCTTTCTTCTGACCCGTCATTGAAGCCTTTGGCTTTGCTTGCTTCGCGTTGTGATTATTGTTCTTCATTCAAATTCGCTTTTAAATCGAGGTAAATCATAAACAAACGAGCATCAAATTCGAGTTGGTGATACTCAGGCTCCATGTAGCAACATAGCTGATAGAACGCCTTGTCGTGGTTTTTCTCACGAGTATGTGCCAACTCATGTACCACCAGCATTCTTAATAGTGGCTCGGGCGCATCTTTAAATACATTGGCAATGCGTATCTCGTTTTTCGACTTCAGCTTACCGCCATGGTTTCTACTGATTACACTGTGCAAACCAAGCGCGTTGTTTACCGCGTGAATTTTCTTATCGTAGACGACTTTACTGATTGGCGCGGCTTTCTTCATGTAGCGGTTTTTGATTGCCATGGCGTACTCATAGAGCGCCCTTTCGCTTTTGATTTGGTGCCTGTCGGGATAACGCTTTTCGAACCAAGGAACAAACTTGCCACTCGCTATCAATGAGCTCACCTGCTCTACGATGTTTTGTGGGTAGCCTTGAATGTATCGAAGTGACGGATGCATAGAGTTAACGTCTGTTATGACAAAATAAAGGCGCTCAATATACCTGAGATAAAGGACAGTTTCACCTTAGCTTTCGCCTTTCATTTATTGTGAAAGGCCGTTAAACTTCGCCTCCCAATGATAATGGAGAGAAATTCAATGAAACGTGTCGTTCTTTATGTCAAAGACAAATGCCCTCACTGCAAAGATGCTCAACGTTATCTGGATTCGAAAAATATTAACTATCGTTTGTGCAATGCTAAGATGCAACGCGGTCGCAAAGAACTTGATGCGCTTGGTGCTCGTTCAGTGCCAGTTTTAAAAATTGGTGATCGGGTAATGATTGGCTGGAACCCAAAGAACTTCGAGAAGATGTACAAAGGCGACTAGTGCTCGGACGATGAATCTGCGCTGCGTTTAAACGTAGCGCTTGATAAAGTCGATAAACGTTCGATCTGCTATTGATAAGTACCCCTGCTTGCGCCAAGCAAGTGCCAGATCCAGCGTCACTGGTGGTTCAAACGGTAAGCCAACAACGCCCGACTCATGTTGAGTCACCAATTCCAGTAACGCGGTAATCGCAAACTCTTGTTTTACAATACTCAAAATCAAAGGCAGTAAGTTGGTCTCGAATGATGACTTCATGGTAAACCCATGCTCCTCACTCACCTGATCCAAAAATTCGCGGTGAAAATAGCCATGCTGAAACATAACCAAATCGTGTTCAAAGAACTCATCAAAAGTAAGAGCGTGTCGCTGGGCTAACTCATGCTCAGGTGAAACAACTGCGACCATTTGGCTAGTAAACAAATGGTCAGTTTCTAGGTCATCAGGCACGTTATCACAACTGATCACACCGATATCGAGTTGACCATTGAGCAGCATACGACGAATCGATTGAGTCCCAGCTTCGACCAAGGTCAATTTTAACTCCGGGAACTGGCTTTTAAACGCCATCACAATTCGTGGAAAGAAATAACTGCCCATCATTGATGGCGTCCCGAGCCTTACTTCGCCTTTCGCTAAGCCTTTCAACTCATCAATCGCGAGCTGCGCGTCGTGCAACTGTTGAATCACCCGCTTGGCATGTATAAGTAGCGTTTCGCCCTCTTTCGTTAAGCTGATTTTTTTATCATCACGGCGAAATAGGGTAACGCCCAAAGACTGCTCAAACTTTTTGATAGAAATGCTTAATGCGGGCTGGGCAATATGCAGGGCTTTCGCCGCATGGGTAATATTTCCATGTTCAGCGACCGCCAGAAAATGTTTAAGTTGTTTCGATTCCATTAGATCATAAATATATGGTGTCCATATTTTTAATATATTTTTTTAATTTATAACGAACTGATAGATTGATCACAGTCTCTCCATTTGCTCACATTAGGCAGGATTCATGGTCAGTTTTGGCACACCGGAATACAAACGCATTACGCTCTCGCTAGCGCTTGGTTCCTTCTTGGTTTTTTCAAATTTATACCTACTACAGCCAATGCTGCCCACTTTTGCCCAAATTTTCACGATCTCAGAAACGCAAGTGAACTGGTTATTTGCGGCCTCAACACTCGCTCTCTCTTTTAGCCTCGTTCCAATGGCTGTGTTGTCAGAATCAGTGGGACGAAAGCCAGTCATGATGGCTGGTCTGTTTTCGATTCCTACCCTTTCCGCTTTGATGCTGTTTGGTGACTCATTTCTGTTTTTGGTGGTATGTCGAGCACTGATCGGTGTCGCGCTCGCAGCTTTTGCTGCGGTCGCCGTGGCTTACATGGCAGAAGAGCTCGACAAGCACGCTTTCTCGATGGCAATTGGAACGTACATTGCGGCTAACTCATTAGGCGGTATTGCAGGGCGTATTAGCGGCGGCTTATTGGCGGACAATTTCAGTGTTGATGTCGCCATAGAAGTTATGATGGTGTTCACTCTTCTTGGTGTCATTGGCGTTCACTATTTATTGCCAACACAGCGCAACTTCACCCCGTCATCAAGCAGCTTGCGCCATCAAAATCGTGCGCTTATTGGTCATTTTAAAAACCAACGCGTGTGGTTCGCGATGCTGATAGGAGGACTCAACTTTGCTTTGTTCGTCAACCTTTACTCCGTCATGGGTTTCCGTCTGGTGAGTGAACCTCACAATGTGCCCGTCGGGTTGGCCTCACTGATCTTTATTTGTTACTTGGGAGGGACTTTCTCCTCTCGTTGCGCAGGCCACTGGAGTAAACGTTATTCATCAATCCTCGGTATGTTCTTAGGCGCGATAGTGAGCATGACGGGGATGTGGATTGCGGCGGTTGAAAGCTTGACTGCAATGCTATTTGGATTGTTGTTGATAAGTTTTGGTGCCTTCTTTACTCATACCCTCGCCTACGGATGGGTCGGTCAGAATGCCACTCGTGCCAAAGCCACCGCGACAGCGCTCTACTTAGTACACTACTACGTAGGCGGTAGCTTAGGAGGATTCTTACTTCTTTATTGTTGGCAGCATGGAGGTTGGTCGAGTGTTCTTATGGGGGGAAGCGCAGTCTACCTAGCAATGTTTGCTGCAATTGCGTATTTGAAACACATTGCCGAAAGAAAGCATACTGACCAAACACCTGACACTGCGAGTTTAAAGAGTAGCTAAGGTACGCTCATTTACGTAATACCTCTCTGGTTACTTGGATAACCAACTCTGCTATGCTTGCGCTACTTTAATAAAAACCAGAAAGTCGTATGTCAACGCGTTCAACACAAAACACAGATATCGAAGCGATCACTCAACAGGTCGATCAATGGCTCAACGATGTAGTAATCGGTCTCAACCTTTGTCCGTTTGCTGCCAAGCCGCAACGTAATAAACAAATCAAAATCTTTGTTAGTGAAGCGACTCAAGAAGAAACGCTTCTTGAAGATATTTTATTGCAACTGATTGAGCTGAGTAACACAGAGCCCGAACAACTTGAGACCACGTTGGTTGTGGTTCCCAACATGCTACAAGATTTCTGGGACTACAACTTTTGCATAGATTGGGTTGAAGGATTAATTAAGCAGCAAAACTGGGAAGGTATTTTCCAAGTAGCGACTTTCCATCCTGATTACTGTTTTGGCGGCGCAAGGCCTGAAGACGACGAAAACCTGACCAATCGTTCTCCTTACCCGATCTTCCATTTGATTCGCGAAGAGAGTATGGAAAAGGTACTAAAACACTATCCTGATCCTGAATCCATTCCCGATACGAACATCGCTCGTGTTTCCGCCCTTTCAGAGGAAGAACGTAAAAAGCTGTTCCCTTACCTATTTCGTTAAGCACCACCATTCCCAAAGGCAGATTTATCACCAGTTAGATGCAATGCCCTTGGGGTTCAAAGTGCGGTTTGGTATCATTGCCGCTTCAATCGATTCAATGGAAATTAGAATGCAACTGTCAAAGCTAACCCAAGAGATTTTTGATCACTTATACCGTGATATCACCGAGTTCCGTAGTACCTTCGACTTACCAGTCGCAGACGCTGCAAGCCTTGATACGCAAGCAGACACACTACACACCTCTTTGGCGATCGAAGAGCTAACAGAGCTAGCAGAAGCAGATTGTAAAACTGAGCAAGCAGATGCCATCGTAGACAGCGTGTATGTATTAATGGGCCGTCTCGTTCATCTTGGCCACAGCAAAGTAGAAGACAACCTGGCGATCAGCTACTTAATTGATCTTCTATTAAACGTTGCGGTAAACCGTGGTATCGAGTTTATTCCTTGCTGGGATGAAGTACATTCAAGCAACATGAGCAAAGTATGCCGTAACGAGCAAGAGTACTCAGAAACAGAAGCATTCTACGCGGAACAAGGCATCAAGTTGATGGCGGTGCAGAAAGGTGAATACATCATCGCGAAATGCGCCGAAGATTTCGTATCGGAAGGTAAAACCATTCGTAAAGGCAAAGTACTCAAATCTGTTTACTACCGCCCTGCAGATCTAAAACCGTTAACTCAATAAGCGTTGAGTTTGGCTATCTCGATTAAAAAAAACGACCTCAAGTAGGTCGTTTTTTTATTGTCCCTAAATACTAATCAAAGATTAAATAAGGTTGCTCATCTACGATGACCTTTTTGACTTGAGTATTGAACACTTCCCCGAGAGCTTCTTCCGTTAGCACAGTATCGGCACTTCCTGATGAGTGCAGCACACCGTTGTTAAGCAGCAATACTTTATCTGCGTGCTTTAATGTGCGATTGAGATCGTGATTAGCAACTAATACTCCAATTCCCTGCGCCGCCATAGCGTTAATCAATTGATAGAGCAGACCCTCTTGCGCAATATCTAACGGTGCTGCTGGCTCATCCAAAATTAAAAACTGCGAAAAAGGATTAATGGTACGCCACACCTGCAAACATACACCTGCTAATCGGACACGCTGCCACTCACCACCGGATAATGTTTGAATACTGCGATGAAGCTTATCTTGCAGTTGTACCAGCTCCACCACCATATTGACGGCATCACGCACTTTGATATCCGCAATCTCAGCACCACTTGGCAGAGATAAAGCGAGATACTGAAACACATCAACATTAAACGCTGGGCGCGATTGCTGACACAAATAACCTCGAACATGAGCTTGCTCTGACAACGGTAAAGTAAGCAAGTTTTTGTTGCCAACGTACACTTCACCACTCATACCGTCTCGGTGACTTAACGTACCAGAAATCGCAGCCAATAAAGTACTCTTACCGGAACCATTAGGCCCAACGATATGTACGATTTCGCCAGCTTTGCATTCAAAAGAAAGAGGCAATAATCGACTACCAACCGACATATGTTTAACGTGCATCATGACTCTTCACCAGCATCCAGATGAAAATAGGTGCGCCAATCGATGTTGTCATGACACCTAAAGGTAACTCTGCGGAGTCCAATAACAGTCTTGCGCCGATGTCAGCAAATACAAGCAACGCAGCACCAGATATTGCAGAAAGTGGCAATAAATAACGGTTTTCCGTACCAAAAGCCAAACGCAACAAGTGCGGCACCACCAAACCAACAAAACTGATGATGCCACCCAAAGCGACTGAACTACCCACCAAAACAGAAATGGCGAGGATCAATTTCCAACGCATTTGATGCACATCGACACCCAATTGGGTCGCATGAATCTCACCCAGCATCAATTTATCAAGCGACTTGCCTTTACAACATAACCAGATAAGCACCGGTAACATCACCAAAGTAACGGTATGTTGATACCAACTTGCACCGCCAATACTGCCCATTAACCAATACATCAGTTGGCGTAAACTGAGATCATCACTAAAGTAAAATGCCCAGGTCACAATCGCGCTCGATAAAATACCCAATGCGACCCCAACCAAAAGCAATCGAGCCGTCGTCAGGTGCATTGCCCTTGCTATCGCCACCAAAACAAACGTGAATACCATCGAGCCTGCAATCGCTGCCAACATAAAAACAATCGGGGTAGGAAGAACAGGTGACGCGAACATGATTAAGACCATTGCTAAGCTTGCACCACCAGATATACCGAGTACGCCGGGTTCAGCCAACACGTTCCCAAGCAACACTTGTAACGTCGCGCCAGATACCGCTAACGCAGCACCAATAATTGCCGCAGACACTAACCTCGGTAAACGCAAGTCCACCAATAACTTCTGTTCAAATGCAGATAAGGATTGAAAAGGAGAAAGGAAAATTTCTCCGACCATCAAGTGAATGGCAGAGAGTACAGCGAGCACGATCGACATAACCATCAGGTTACGTTGCCAGCGTCGCTCCTTGTTCAGGATAAGTTGTTGAAAATCCATAGCAGCCGATACAAACAAACGAGGCTTAACCTTACAGTTAAGCCTCGGTAAATTGCAATTAACTTCTCAAAGCAATGTTGGATTAATCGTAAACCAACTCACCCTCTTCAAAACGGGTTTTCACTTCACAAACCATCAGAGCTGCGCGTTGACCTATTGCGACGTGGCGATTCGGGAAGACAATCGCTTCGTTTTCATTCTTCGCCATTAATGGTTTGTCGCCATCATGACCAAACACTTCGCCGTGAACAAATGAGGTGAAGTTTTCAACATTGTCGTCGAACATAAAGTCAAAGTCTTCGTTCAAACGAACGATTGTGCGACTTACGCGATACTTAATGCATGGTTTTGGTAGGTGTTCTGGCTTCGTTTCCGCAATCAAATTACGTAAAGACAAATCAAACGCGGTCAGTTTATCGAGGTCATTTTCACCGATACGAGCCACACGGCCAAGCTCCATTGTGAGAGCCTGCGCACCAAAGTTCTCGGCACTGTACCAGCTAAACGTGCTCGATGGTGAGTTTGACAGGAGCACTGCTTCAATGTGTGCACTGTCCAAGAAATCGATCAATGCTTTGCTGCGCACAGGATGACGAGTCTTAGGACTTACTGCAAACGTATAGTGCTTCGAGCCTCTAATCGCGCAGTGTAAATCAAGGTGCCAGCGTGTTGTCGGGTCGGTATCCTGATAAAAATCTCGAACAAGCAGCTTAAGCGTATCGGCGATAACAAGCTCTTTTGTCTGTTTGTGTTCTTTTTCGTCAAACAGACGGTTGAGGTTTTCTTCAAGGAATCGCGTGTGCGCCAGAGTGGATTCTGGGTGAGCAATAATGAACAGACAACGGGTATCGACCGTCTGGAACCCAGATTCTATGTCTTGAATAATGGAATCCACCAGCTCCATCGGTGCGGTTTCATCTCCGTGAACCCCACAAGAGATGATGATGTTCTTCGTATCCTGAGTATAATTCGCAGGGATTACTTCTAATACACCACGCTGATAGAGTTTAAGTTTTACACCGTTAGAAAGCACCTGCTCCGCTGGTGCAACATCAATATGAACATCTAACGTGTCAGTTAAAAACGATTGGCGAAAGAGAGACTTCGTCATGCGTTACTCCTTAATAGCACGGCGGATATGTTAATAAATTGTACAAAGGATTTTTGTTGCTGCGATCTCACTTATGAGTAGAAATCACTATTTCCCTCGAAAATCCGATGCCTTTTCGCGCCAGGCACTCAAATCAAGCATTGAGGCGTTTAATTTTCAAACAATTACAAAGTGTTAGGGCTGTGAACTTTACCACAGCCCTGATTAAGATCATTATGATTTGATCAAATTTTTGTAGCTATAAAGCAGATTATGCATCAACACTGCGAAAAACTTAGCCGCGCTGTGCGAGCAAACGCTCAAACTCATCGACTTTTTCACGCACTAGCTCAACACTCTGCTGCCAAAACGTTGGCTGGGTTAAATCCATCGACAGATGCTTTTCAACGACATCTTCCGCCATCATGCAGCCTGTATCGCGCAGCAAATTGATGTAATCGGTGTAAAACGCTTCGCCTTTGGTTTCTCGCTGTGCATAGATACCCTTGCTAAACAAGAAACCAAATAGGTATGGGTAGTTATAAAAGCTCACGCTATCAATAGAAAAGTGCAGCTTGCTTGCCCAGAAGTACGGATCCGGTTCGCTCATTACGTCGCCATACCATTCTTTCCAAGTTTCTGACATCAACTCACAGAATTCATCTGCGGTTAACTCTCCATCCTGGCGGCGTTCATAGAACGATTTTTCAAACTCATAGCGAACCGGAATGTTGATCATTAAAGCTAGCGCAGATGACAACTCTTCCCACAACATTTCGAGCTTTTCATCAACGCTCTCCGCTTTCGAAATCAAATGATCACGAACGATGTTTTCTGCAAAGATAGAGGCGGTTTCTGCTAACGTCATTGGGTAGTAAGTTTGGCAAAGTGGCAAATCACGAATAACCCAGTTATGGAACGCATGGCCAAGTTCATGTGCCAGAGTCATAAGGTCTGAACGGCTGCCACTCCAAGTCATAAACACAAGTGGTGTTCGCGTTGCTGGCAGTTTGGTGCAGTATGCGCCAAGACGCTTGTTAGCATTTGGCGCGGCATCAATCCAACCATTTTGTACCATCAAACGGACAAACTCCGACATCTCAGGGTTTACTGTTTCAAATGCTTCACAAATAACCTCAATCGCTTCATCAAAATCGTAAACCTTCGCTTCACCGCTCAAAGCAGGCATAGCCGCCAGATGATTCCAAGGTTTCATCTCATCCAGACCATGTACTTGCGCCATCAATAAACCTGCTTTCTGACCAATAGCTCGACTGTCTTTGGCTACTGTCATCATCGCATTTAAAGTTTCAGCTTGGATTCGGCTACCATGCAAACTCGGCTCTAGGAAGTGAACTTCACGCTTCGTAGAACGCTTTTTGTTTTCAGTTAAGCGCCATCCTGCTAACGCATTCAAAATCGCAGCGAATGATTCTTGGTGCGTTTGCATTGCATCTTGTACGCCACGCCACGCGGCTTCTTGACGCTCGAATTCAGAACCATAAAGAATGCTTGCCGCTTGAGAAAACCCAAGCTCTTCACTATTACCATCTGTGTACTCAAGCTTCACTTTCAATGAGCCAGTCAGGTTATCGTATAGGTTACCCCAAGCCGATTTGCCATCCACACTCATCGCAGCCAGTAACTGTTCTTCTGCGTTGCTAAGACGAGTATCCGCCAACTTTCTAGAATTCAAGATAGAAAAAGCTTGCCCACTGATATCAGGATTTTCATGGTCTAACACGCGCAAGATAAACTCTTCGTCGGCATGAGTTAATGTCAAATCAAAGGGACTGAACGCTTGGGAAAGCTCCGAAAAGATGCGGGTCATTTTACCAAGTAACGATTTCGCTTTGGCGTTTGTTGCATCAACAGAAGCATAACAACTCGCAAAATTTGCAACTGTACCCGCTAAACGACTCGCAGCTTCATTGGTCAAAATCGCATTTTGCATGATCTCTACGTTGCCACAATCTACTGATTGTTTATTCAAAAGATCAATACATTGTTCCACCAGAGCAATATCGTCTTGAATTCGTGGGTCAGAAAGGTCGTTATAAACGATGGACAAATCCCAACTCGGCGTTGTCATTTCTATATTTCCTTTTTATGTAACTGAGTCAATTTTCGCTTCCTGCACCTAGCAGATGGGCTTCCACTGACATCTTCCGTGACTATGCCCGTAAGCAATATCGTTCTGGGCATTTTAATATTTATAAGTTAACGAGTTAAAAGAGGTACGCCAATCGAACGCACCGAGGCGTAAATTTGCTCATCTATGGTAATTGTTATATGCGTGACAGAAGCGTTTCCTATCGACAACGTCGAATACCACCTTGGATTACGCCAATCTAACTCCAATACATGAGCAAGAATCATACGAATGACGCCACCATGCGTGACGATAAGGAGATTGTCATTGATATCGTTGATGATTTGAGACCAAACGCGACATATGCGCTCAGAAAATGTGCTTAAGCTCTCAGCATTCGGCAACGTATGTTGTGCTGGCGATTGCCAAAAAGCATCTAGCTTTTTCCACTGCTCAGTGAGCAGATCAAAAGGCATACCATCAAAATCACCAAATGCCATCTCTTGTAAAGATTCATCCGTCATTACTGGTAATAATTGCTGTTCAGCAATGATGTTTGCCAGTTCTTGACAGCGTGAAAGTGGAGAAGAAATTATTCCACCCACACCTCGTCCACTCTCAGCCCAAGCCCGAGCAATACTTTCTTGATCAGCAGGCGTAACTTTTACATCTGTTTGGCCATGGAGTCCTGGTGGAGCGTCTACTTTTCCATGACGCACAAGATAGATATTGAGTGTTTTCATTTTGTTCCATCCTACTCTTTAAGAACCAACGGCAAACCAGCAGCAACAAAGGTAACGCGATGGCAAACACTGGCTAGTTTTTGATTCATCCGTCCTGCATTATCCACAAAATAACGACTAACCGCCCCCAAAGGTACAATGCCCATTCCAACCTCGTTAGAGACGAATATTAACGTCGCATCTGAACCACGTACCACCTGTATAAGCTTTTCAATTTCTGCTTCTAGCTTCTCATTGGAACATTCATCACCTAACTCAAATATCCAATTGTTGAGCCACAAGGTTAAACAGTCGATCAATACAACATCGGTGATAGCGAAATTTGTCAGTAACTCAGATAAATGAAGGGGGCATTCATGCTCTTGCCACTCGCCCCCGCGTTGCTTTTGATGATGCGCTATTCGCTCTCGCATTTCTTGGTCAAATGGCAGCGCGGTTGCAACATATTGTAATGATCGATGAGAAGCGACCGATAATTGCTTAGCTGTTTTTTCTGCCAAATGCGACTTCCCAGAGCGCGCGCCACCGAGTATCAATTGCTTCATGAGGAGTGATACAACCCAATCATAGTGAGATAAATAAGCAGTTCCGACAACTGTTGCGCTGCGCCAAGGCAATCCCCCGTAAAGCCGCCAATTCTCTTGGTTAACCAACGTTTGAACATCAAACGAAATACCACGAGAACAAGCGATATCAAGATCGCATCCGCGATACCAAGCACAAGCAATGTTACGCCACCAGTAAACAACAAAATGGAGACTTCTAGAGAAGACTGGCGACTTGCTAGCGGTTTACTTTTCGACGTATCACTGTCACTGACATAAGGCATGTCATAAATAAGCGTCGCTGCTAGTGCTCGGCTTGCGGTGTAAGCGACGACAATGACCAACCAAAAGTGCGGCAAGTTAGCCAGTTCACTCCAAAAAACATACTTAGCCAATAACGCCATAATGAGAGTGGCGGCACCATAAGTGCCAATACGACTGTCTTTCATAATAGAGAGGCGTCGCTCTACGGTCATGCCACCGCCAATGCCATCCGCCATATCGGTCAAGCCGTCTTCGTGAAAAGCCCCAGTTAACAATAAGCTAAACACCATCGTTAATACTATGGCAACCGACTCTGGGAAAAAAATTGAGGTGAGCGAGAATACCAAAGCGCAAAGTGCTCCAAGCACGAGACCAACTAACGCGAAGTAACGGCCTGCCTGATTCATGCGTTCTTCACTGTAAGGCAACGCTTGGGGCACGGGTAAGCGGCTAAAAAAACTGGTAGCTAATAGAAATAACTCCCACTGGTATCTTAACGATGACGGCATGACTTTCTCAGAATTATCAGGGACTGACACTAAACTGTAACTCCTGCACTCTCAAAGCTCGCCATTTTGTTGTAAAACTGAGCAGCAGCTTTTAACAGAGGCAAGGCAAGAGCGGCTCCTGTTCCCTCCCCTAGCCGTAAACCAAGGTCGAGCAGAGGTTCTGCTTTTAGATGTTCCAATACAAATTTATGTCCATTTTCTTCAGAGCGATGGGCAAACAACATGTATTCACGCGTTTCTTCGTCTAACAACGTCGCAATATAAGCCGCTACCGATACGATAAACCCATCCACTAAAACTGGAGTTTTAAGCCGCTTGGCTTCTAAAAAAGCGCCCACCATTTGTACGATTTCAAAGCCCCCAACCTGTGCGAGAATCGCTTTGGTATCAAGACCTCGACATCGGTTTACCCCCTGTGCTACCAGTTTATATTTGCGGCTCAACTGCTGTTGATTGATTCCGGTGCCAACGCCAACACAATAATCAATATCTAATGAGCTCAGCGCCGATAACAATGCTGAGGCCGAACTGGTATTACCGATGCCCATCTCGCCGAACATTAAGAGGTTTGAACCATGCAAAATGGTATGCTCAGCAATCTTCGCACCATATTCTAAACCTAACGCCACTTGTTCTGGGGACATCGCGGATTGTTTAGAAAAATTAGCCGTACCGTTACCCAACCGTTGTTCAACCAAGTTGGGATGGGATTTAAATTCTGGAACCAGCACATCAATAGGAGCCAACATGCCGCAATCTATTACTTTGAGTTGAATGCCATTAATGTCGCAAAAACAGTTGATGGCTGCGCCGCCAGCGAGAAAGTTAGCCACCATTTGCTGAGTGACTTCGCTTGGCGCAATGCTCACACCCTCCTCTGCAACGCCGTGATCTCCAGCAAATACCAGCATGCTCGGTTTGCAGATAGCGATGGAATCAACTGGCTGAGGTTTATCCTGACTTTGAATAAGAGCTAACTGCAGTGCCACCTTTTCCAATAAGCCTAAAGAACCGACGGGTTTGGTTTTGTTATCTATGCGTGCTTGTATCTCCGCAGCAAAAGAGTCATCCATTTTTTACGTTCCTTTGATGTTGTCTGGGTGAGAGGTGTTCTGTTGTTCAAGAGGTCTTGTTCAGCGACAGTTTTTGCGCGCCCCACTATTGTATACACTTGCATCCAATTGGGGCAGCGCTAATCAAGTTTATCTCAGGATAGTCTGCCGAGTTCGCAGAGCGTCTCACCTTTCTTGCACGAGATTATAAGTAACTCGTTGAAATCCGCTACAATAGCTTAGACTATGTTCCCATATAGGAGAAAAGATATGGATAACAACACCTGCGCAATCATCGCCGGTGCAACTGGCTTAGTAGGCTCAAAAGTCATTGCAAACCTCATAAATCAATCAGGTGTTGGAACATTATATTATCTTTCTCGCCGCCCACTCGATGGCGTCCTAGATGTGGACAACAAGCTTATTCCTCTCATTGATGCAGACCTTTCTATCCACCAATGGGATGAGAACCAACCAACACCAACCATCGGCTTTATCTGTTTAGGTACGACCCTTAAGCAAGCTGGTAGTAAGGATAATTTGCGTAGAGTAGATGTTGATCTGGTGTGCAAAGTCGCCCAACAGATGAAAACAATCGGAGTCAAACGCCTTGCGGTTGTTTCTAGCCTCGGTGCAAATAGTAAATCGCCATCCCATTACCTAGCTTGTAAAGGACAAATGGAACAACGAATCGAAGCTATGGATTTTGAGGAAATCGTATTTGTTCGCCCAGGCCCGCTTGTTGGTCAACGTCAAAACCCAAGAATGGACGAGAAGTTAGTACAAACTCTGTTTAAGGTAATTCGCCCACTTATGCTTGGCAAACTGTCCAACTTTTTACCGATTCGAGCAGAAGATGTCGCCAAAGCGATGATTTATCAACTTTTCAGTTATCAAGAAGACTCGGTGGTTTACTTACAAAGGAAAGAAATGCGTGACTTACTGCATCACTACGAATAACCATTTTGTACAATTAATGTGCTAATTCACGCTCTCACGCGACTTAGATCTCGTTTTTATATTCATTTTAGATCTAGCTAATACCCGTTTGTCATTTTTAAAGTTATATCACGAGCGTTATCTTACGCTCCATAAATAAATCCGTATAAAACCCCGTATAAAAAACAACCGCCACTTAGGTTGGTTGATAAGGTCAAATTATGAATTTTGCAGTGATAGCCTCTCTAGCCGTCTTTGTTGGAATATTGTTCTTTCTATTTAATCAACAACAAAAGAAACACACTCTTTCACGTCTCGTTTTGATCGGTCTTGTTACCGGTTCTCTTTTTGGTCTTGCTTTGCAACTCATTCACGGTGAAGGTAACAGCGCAATTGCTCAAACACTTGAATGGGTAGGCATTGTAGGCAGTGGCTACGTTGGTCTACTGAAAATGGTCATCATGCCACTGGTGTTGGTATCGATGATCTCTGCAGTTGTTAAATTGGAGAAAGGTGGATCATTAGGTAAAATTTCTGGCCTGACCATCTCTGTTCTTCTAGTAACGACTGCAATTGCTGCACTTATCGGTATTTTGGTGACAACGACATTTGGCCTGTCAGCAGAAGGGTTAACTGAAGGTGCGCGTGAAACCGCTCGTATCGCCGTTTTAGAAAGCCGTGCCGGTACAGTAAGTGACTTAACTATTCCTCAAATGCTAGTTAGCTTCATTCCAACCAACCCATTTGCTGATCTAACAGGTGCTCGCTCGACATCGATTATCGCTGTTGTGATTTTCGGCGTGTTAACTGGTATCGCCGCTCGTAAAGTGATGATAGAAAAAGCAGAGTTGGAATCACCGATTCGTACTTTCGTAGAAGCTGCTCAATCTATCGTTATGCGATTAGTGAAGATGATCATGGCCCTAACGCCATACGGCATCGCAGCACTGATGGCAAAAGTGGTAGCGACATCAAGCGCAGGCGACATCCTAAACCTACTTGGCTTTATTGTGGCGTCTTATGTTGCTATCGCACTGATGTTTGTTGTTCATGGCGTATTGGTCTCTTTTGTTGGCGTTAGCCCTGCGGAATACTTTAAGAAAATCTGGCCTGTACTGACCTTCGCGTTTACATCTCGTAGCTCAGCAGCAACAATTCCACTAAACGTAGAAGCGCAAATCACCAAGCTTAACGTACCACCAGCGATTGCAAACCTATCAGCATCGTTTGGTGCCACTATCGGCCAAAACGGCTGTGCGGGTATCTATCCTGCAATGCTGGCAGTGATGGTAGCTCCAACAATGGGCATCAACCCACTTGATCTACACTTTATCCTGTCATTGATTGCGATTATCACCATCAGCTCATTTGGTATTGCAGGTGTCGGCGGCGGTGCGACGTTTGCAGCCTTGATTGTTCTTCCTGCAATGGGCTTACCTGTGACCATCGCGGCACTGCTTATCTCTATTGAACCACTGATTGACATGGCACGTACCGCACTAAACGTTTCAGGCTCAATGACTGCGGGTACAATTGCTAGCCGAGTGCTGAAGTCACCAGAAAGTGAAGCAACATTGGAAGAAACACGAGCATAGAACTCAAATTCCTTCCAAAGCGATAAAACGTAAAATATCAAGCCGATGGTTCGCCATCGGCTTTTTTCATTTTCAAAAATTCAACTTGCATCTTTCGTTGCTAGTCAAGGCGTTGAATGGTCTAATACTGTCATCGGTTTTGTAAACGGTAAGCAGAATGCACCAAGATAATCAGCCCACTTTTTTCTTCTTTGATTATGAGACATGGGGAACCAACCCCGCGAAAGATCGCCCAAGCCAGTTTGCTGGTGTTCGTACAGATGAAAACTTTAATATCATCGGCGAGCCTTTAGTCATGTACTGCCAGCCACCTGCTGATTATCTTCCGTCTCCTGAAGCTGCACTTATTACTGGTATTACTCCGCAAAAAACGGTTCAAGAAGGCCTTTCTGAGCCAGAGTTTATCGCTAAGATTCACGCTGAACTCGCGAAACCAAATACTACCAGTTTAGGCTACAACAGCATTCGCTTTGATGACGAAGTGACCCGTTATACTTGTTATCGCAACTTTATCGATCCATACGCATGGAGTTGGCAAAACGGTAACTCACGTTGGGATTTACTCGATGTACTACGCGCGTGCCATGCCCTTCGCCCAGAAGGCGTAGAATGGCCAGAAAACGAAGATGGCTTCACTAGCTTTAAATTAGAACACTTGTCTGTGGCTAACGGCATAGAACATAGTAACGCGCACGATGCCATGGCAGATGTGGTTGCGACTATCGAAATGGCAAAGAAAGTAAAAGCAGCGCAACCAAAATTGTTTGATTACTTTTTTTCTATGCGCCAAAAGCGCAAGCTCAATGATTTAGTCGACATCGTCAACATGACACCGTTGATGCACGTTTCAGGCATGCTAGGGCGCGAATGTCAGTACACTAGCTGGATTGTGCCTGTTGCTTGGCATCCAACCAATAATAACGCCGTTATCACCATCGATTTAGCGAAAGACCCTCAACCTATTCTTGAGCTATCCGCAGAAGAGCTGCACGAAAGACTCTACACGAAGCGCGAAGATCTTGGTGAATTGCTACCAGTGCCAGTTAAACTAGTTCATTTGAACAAATGCCCTATTCTCGCCCCTGCAAAAACGTTAACGGCTGAAAATGCAGAGTCTATTGGCATTGATCGCCAACAATGTCTCGCCAATCTCGCTTTGTTGCGCCAACATCCTGAAATTAGAGAAAAGCTGATTAGCCTCTTTTCCGTCGAGCGTAAATTCGATAAAAGTGATGACGTCGATACACAGCTTTACGACGGGTTCTTTTCTCCGGCTGATCGCGCAGCTATGGATATCATTCGAGAAACCGACCCGAATAATCTTGCTGCATTAGACATTGAATTTGATGACAAGCGTATTAAACCTCTATTGTTCCGCTATCGTGCGCGTAACTTCCCAGGCACATTAGACGAGCAAGAACAAAGACGCTGGGCACTACACTGTCGAGAAGTGTTTGAAAGCCAAATTGAAGAGTACATGCTGAATTTAGAAAACTTAGTTCACGAACATGAAAGTGACGAAAAGAAGATTGCGATATTAAAATCCGTGTACCGTTATGTAGAGAGCTTAGCTTCCTAACTCCTCCTAATACAAGCGCACCTTATGGTGTGCTTGTTGTTTATATACTGTCAAAATGATTAAAGAACGATTCTTACAACTGATCCAACTGCTCATTTCAATCTTCCTCATCATGGGAGCACTTGGCATCGGAATTACCATTCAAAAGTTCACTGGCGTTTCCGTTCCAGGAAGTGTCATCGGTATGCTCGTACTGTTTTTCTCCATGACTCTTGGGCTTGTAAAAGTCGACTGGGTCAAACCGGGCGCCACGCTATTTATCCGCTATATGATCTTATTGTTCGTTCCTATCAGCGTCGGATTAATGCAGCATTTCGACCTACTACTCGCCAATGCGCTCCCTATCATCGCTAGCGCGGTTGGCGGTTCACTCATTGTACTGGTCAGCCTCGCTTGGCTGCTAGATTACTTGCTACAGGAGAAACACTGATATGTGGTTAGTTGTTACCATTGCGGTTTTTCTTATCGCTCGTCAAATCGCAATCAAAGTGAACAATCCTCTAGCAAACCCTTTGCTGATCAGTATCGCAGTGCTCATTCCTTTGCTTACTTACTTAAATGTGCCATTTGAAACGTATTATGCGGATAACGAAGGAATTAGCTTTTTGCTTCAACCTGCTGTAGTTGCTCTGGCTTATCCACTATATGAACAACTACCACAAATTAAAGCAAACTGGCGAATCATCACTTTCGCTTGCACAGTAGGCAGTGTGATGTCGATGATGACAACCACCTTGATCGCAGTCGCTTTCAAAGCGGATATCAGTTTAATCGCAAGTCTAGTGGGTAAATCCGTCACTACGCCAATAGCAATGGAAATTTCGAGTCACCTCGGTGGTGAAGCTGCCGTTGCGGCGATCTTGGTTCTGATTGTTGGTTTATTGGGCGCGATTTTGGCATACCCAATTTACAACTTAATTGGAATTAAACACCCGATTGCACGTGGCCTAACAATGGGTACCGTGTCTCATGCCTTAGGCACCGCGACATGTGCAGAGAAACAGCCCATAGATGCCGCGTTCTCATCACTCGCATTGGTTTTATGTGGGATCATAACTTCTATTTTGGCTCCAAGTTTTTTTGCTTTGGCGGTCTGGCTATATCAATAGTTAAGCGCTCTCGGTCTGCCCTCCTTCCGGCAGGCCGTAGCCTTTACGTTTCTTACTTATCCCTTTTCAAAACCCTATCTTATCTATCAAACTCACCCAGTAATATCGTGAAGGGACTTGACTGAGATATACATTCATAGCATTAGCATTCTAGCTGCTACCACTCGCTCTAGATTACGTAAGTATAAAGTAGCATAGCGGTAAAAGTCGCGTTGGTAACATACTCCTGCTCCTTGGTCATATGAATATATACTGATATGGTTAATTGTGAGACGGAGATAACGCTTCACACCTGTGCAATCGAATACATGTGTGAGCTCACTCTAATTATGTAACAGAATTATCAATTGCATTATTTATCGTGATCTAACGCACGGAACATTTCTATCTTTCACATAGAATAACTGTCCATGCAATAACAAGGATTCAACATGAAAAGTCGCATTGAACAGGCGCTAGCAGGCGCTCCAGAAGCACTTTCCAAACAACTTGCTCCTATCATCCAAGCTGATGATTTTGATGCTACGCTTTCAGTTCAACAATTTGAGCAGTTGCTTTCAGCTACCGGTCTATCAGACAAAGAGCTTCGTGTTGCGCTACTTCCTTTTGCCGCAGCGTACTCCTATGCTCCCCTTTCTGACTTTTATGTCGGCGCTATCGTTCGTGGTCTTTCAGGTCGCCTTTACTTCGGTGCCAACATGGAATTCTTTGGTGTACAGTTGGGTCAAACGGTTCACGCAGAGCAGTCTGCGATTAGCCATGCTTGGATGAAAGGCGAACGTGGTGTTAAGGATATCACTATCAACTTCAGCCCATGTGGTCACTGCCGCCAGTTCATGAATGAGTTATCTACCGCAAACGAGCTTAAAATCCAGCTCCCAGAACGTGAAGAAAAGTCACTTCATGAATACCTGCCTGAAGCCTTTGGACCAAACGATCTCGGTATCGAGTCCGGCTTAATGGCAGAAGTTAAACACCAATTCTCATGTGATGATGAAGACGCACTCATCCAAAGTGCAGTTGAAGCGATGAACATGAGCCACTCTCCATACACCAACAACTTGAGTGGTTTAGCATTAGAGATGACTAGCGGCCGTGTATTCCAAGGCGCTTATGCAGAAAATGCAGCGTTTAATCCTAGCTTGCCACCGCTACAAGTTGCGCTAATCCAAGTTTTACTTGCGGGTGAAACCTTTGACAGCATCAAAGCCGCTGCATTGGTAGAAAACTCTGAAGGTAAGATCAGTCACTTAGCCGATACGCAATCAACGTTGGAAGCGTTGAATCCAGATATTCCGCTTAGTTTTGTCAACGTATAAACGACAATGACCCGTCCTGATATGGGTTGACACTTTTTAACTAAAACGCTCGATGTACTTCATCGGGCGTTTTGTATTTTAAAG